>PNNE01000460.1 GCA_013824055.1 Rhodobacter sp.
AGGAACTCCTTCCGGCGCAGCCCCAACCAATGGTGGAACCAGGTCATCCCCAGCACTGCGCCCGCCTTGACCCAGGGCCAGACAAAGGACCAGTCCACCACCCCCGGAGTGAACACCAGCGCACCCCGAAGACCCAGGTCGCGACCATTGCCGGGTTCATGATCCCCCGCAGAAGCGTCCGCTCCATCGTCTGGAACATCGAGTCTGTGGGGCTGCCGGTCTCGACCTGTTCGACGTGGTAGACGAAAAGCCGGGGCAGGTAGAAGATCCCGGCCATCCACGAGATCACCGACACCACATGCAGCGCCTTTGTCACCAGATACCAGTCGGCCAGGAAATCCGTGATCGTCTCAAGCATCTTGTCCACCCGGCCTGCGTTCTTCCTTCTTCTATAAAGAAAGAATTAAAGAAGGAATGTTGATGATGTAGGGCCTGTGCAGAACTGGATTGTCCCACCCGCCCCCAGACCCATCCACAGGGAGGGTCCTGGGGGCAAGTCCGGGAAAACATCGGCCCCTCGCGCCCATATCAATAATAATCGTTCAATATCAATATATTGAACATATGCTCCCCTGCAGATCATCCACAGGCTTGCGCAGTCCGGACCCGATGCACAACCAGTTCTCCCGTCAGGCGTGACAAGACCGTGCACAGCGGGATATCTCTGGTCGGATCGCCGCGGCGCAGCCCTGATACCCACAGCACGCCGCGACGACCCGGCTTCACCGCCAAAAGCGCCCAGGAACAAACCGCGGATATCCACAGCCCCCATGATCCTCGCTTCCACGTCTTCGACCCGCCTTTCCCTGCTCCGCGCCGCCGGCCTGGACCCCACCCCCATCGCCCCCCGCGTGGATGAGGCGATGATCCGCGACGCCCTTGTCGCCGAGGGTGCCAGCCCCCGCGACATCGCCGACGCCCTGGCCGAGATGAAGGCCCGCAAGGTCGCCGAGAAGCACCCGACCGATCTGGTGCTTGGCTGCGACCAGGTCCTGGCGCTGGATCGCCAGACCTTCGCCAAACCGGATACCCCGGACGACGCGCGCGCCCAGCTTCGCGCCCTGCGGGGCAAGACCCACAAGCTGCTCTCTGCCGTTGTCGTCTATGAAAACGCCGAACCTGTCTGGCGCTTTGTCGGTGAGGCCCGCCTGACCATGCACCCGTTTTCCGACGCCTACCTCGACGCCTACCTTGACAGAAACTGGGACAGCGTCCGCCACTCCGTCGGCTGCTACAAGGTCGAGGAGGAAGGCGTCCGCCTGTTCTCGGCCATCACCGGCGACCATTTCACCATTCTCGGCCTACCGCTTTTGCCGCTGTTGGCATGGCTTGGGAACCGGGGCATGATCGCCACATGACCGACCACCCCCGCATCCCGCTTGCCGCCGTTCTGGGCCACCCCATCGCCCACAGTCGCAGCCCGGCGTTGCACAACTACTGGTTGAAACGCTACGGTATCAAGGGCCACTACATCCCGATCGACATCGCGCCCGTCGATCTGCCCCGGCTTCTGCGGACCCTGCCCGAACTGGGTTTCGTCGGCTGCAACGTCACCATTCCGCACAAGGAAGCCATCCTTCAGATCGCCGATGTGGTCACCGACCGCGCCGCGCTGATCGGGGCGGCCAACACGCTGATCTTCCGCAAGGACGGCAAGGTCCACGCCGACAACACCGATGGGTCCGGCTTCATCGCCAATCTGCGCCAGAACGCCCCGCATTGGGCGCCCGGCTCTGGCCCCGCCGTCGTGCTGGGGGCCGGAGGTGCGGCCCGCGCTGTCGTTGCCGCCCTGATCGAGGTGGGCGTCCCCGAGATCCGCCTGGCGAACCGCACCCGCGCCCGGGCCGATACGATCCGCTCGGATTTCGGCGCGAAGATTCACGTTCATGACTGGGTGCAGGTCGGCAATCTTCTGGACGATGCGGCGACAGTGATCAACACCACCTCGCTTGGCATGACCGGCAAGGCCGATTTCCGCATCGACCTTGACCGGCTGAACCCGAAGGCGCTGTGCAACGATCTGGTCTACACCCCGCTCAAGACCCAGTTCCTGATCGAGGCCGAAGCGCGCGGCGCCACCGTGGTCGACGGCCTTGGCATGCTGCTGCACCAGGCCGCTCCGGGTTTCGAACGCTGGTTCGGCCAGCGCCCCGAGGTTGACGAGGCCACCCGCAAGGCCGTGCTGGCGGCATGAGCTTCATCCTCGGCCTCACCGGGTCCATCGGCATGGGCAAATCGACCACGGCGCAGATGTTCGCCGATGCGGGCTTGCCGGTCTGGGACGCCGACGCCACCGTCCACCGCCTGTACCAACCCGGCCAGGCTGCCGCCCTGGCCATTGGCGCGCTTTTTCCCACTGCCATCGACGCGGATGGCAGCGTGAACCGCGCCACCCTTCGTACGCTGATCCAGGGCGATTCCACGGTGCTTGACCGGTTGAATGCCGCCGTCCATCCGCTGGTCGCGGCCGACCGTGCCGCCTTTCTTGCCGCCAATGAAGCGGCCGGGATTGTCTTGCTCGACGTGCCCCTGCTGTACGAAACCGGCCTCGACACCGCTTGCGATGCCGTCGCCGTCGTCTCGGCCCCTGCCGAGGTCCAGCGCGACCGTGTCCTTGCCCGGGGCGCGATGACCGAGGCCGAGTTCCAGACCATCCTTGCCCGCCAGCTGCCCGACGCCGAAAAGCGCAGACGGGCGACCTACATCATCCCCACAACCAGCCTTGAAGCCGCCCGTAGGTCCGTGAAAGATGTGCTGGCAGACATCCGGCGGACCCAAGATGCGTGAAATCGTCCTCGACACCGAAACCACCGGGTTCGAGCCCGCCGAGGGCCACCGCATCGTCGAGATCGGCGCGGTCGAGCTGTTCAATCACCTGCCGACGGGGCGCACCTACCACCAGTACATCAACCCCGAACGCGGCATGCCCGTTGGCGCGTTCGAGGTGCACGGCATCGGCCACGACATCCTGGAAACCCCCGGCAAACCCGTTCCTGGCGGGGTGACGCTGCGCGACAAGCCGGTCTTTGCCCGGATCGGACAGGCATTCCTCGATTTCATCGGCGATGCACGGCTGGTGATCCACAATGCCGCCTTCGACATGAAATTCCTGAACTTCGAGCTGGAACGCAGCGGCCTGCCCGGCCTGCCGTTCTCGCGGGCGACCGACACGCTGATGATCGCACGGTCGAAATTCCCCGGCTCTCCCGCCTCGCTTGATGCGCTGTGCCGTCGCTTCGGCATCGACAACTCGATGCGGGAAAAGCACGGCGCGCTGCTGGACAGCGAAATCCTGGCCGAAGTCTATCTGGAGCTGATCGGCGGTCGTCAGCCTGACCTGGTGCTTGCCAGCGCTGCCCCCGCGCCGGCGCGCAATGCGTCGGGCGATGCGATCACCTGGCGCCCCCGCCCCCGGCCCGAGCCGCTTGCGCCCCGGATCACCGAGGAAGAGCTGGCCGCCCATGCGGCGATGGTTGGCAAGCTGGGGGATGCGGCGATCTGGAAGAAGGGCGCCTGACGTTCGACCGTCCGGGTCCTGCCGGTCCACCTTGCGTCCCCCTCTCCCCCAGGGGGGAGAGGGCCATACGCGGGAAATCGCCTCAGTTGACCTGCGGTGCCGGTGCAGCCGAGGCCGCCTGTGCCTGTGCCCGACGCGCCAGCTCTTGCCGGTACAGCGCCATGAAATCGACCGTGTCGACGTTCAGCGGCGGGAAGCCGCCATCCCGCGTCACGTCCGAGATGATCCGGCGCACGAAGGGGAACAAGAGACGCGGGCATTCGATCAGCAGGAACGGATGGATCTGCTCCTCCGCCACGCCTTCGATATGGAAGGTGCCGCCGTATTCCAGCTCCAGCAGGAACAGCACGTCGCCGTTCACCTTGTTCTTCGATGACACCTTGAACTTGGTGATCACCTCGTACTGGTTCGCCACCGGGCGCTTGCGGGCGTCGAGGCTGACCGCGACCTGGATGTCCGGCTGGACCTCGCCCGCGGTCAGCCCCTTCTGGACCACCACGTTCTCGAACGACAGGTCGCGTACATACTGCGCCAGGACCTGCATCTTGACTTGCGGCGGGGTGGCGGCTGTGGCTGCGGTGCCATTCCCGACCGGGGTTTCTTCTGCCATATCCGGATCTCCTCAGCGGATTTGCCGCTTTCCTATCAGGTCAGGCAGCGGCTCTCAATGCCGCGGTTCGGTTGGATGGAAAAGGCCGAACCGAAGCCCGGCCAATCCCTTGACTGTCCAGGACTCACCGCCCGCAAGCCGCTGAGTCCACCTGGTCCGCAGGACTGTCCACGCAGGACAGCCTTACAGAACCTCGCTCATCCGCACGACCCGGCCCTCGGCAACCGACTTCAGCGCCGCCTCGGCCAGCGCCAGCGCCAGCAGCCCGTCCTCGCCCGAGGGCGATGCCTTGGCCTTGCCCCCCATCGCGTCGATGAAGGCCGCGATCTCGGCCGCATAGGCCTCGGTATAGCGGGTCATGAAGAAGTCATGCAGCGGCGGCCGGGTATAGCCCGCCCCCGTCGCGATCTCGATGGACACCGGCCGCTGGTTCTCGGCCGCGACCGACCCTGCCGACCCGTGCACCTCGATCCGCTGATCGTAGCCATAGGTCGCCCGGCGCGAGTTCGAGATCACCGCCAGCTTCCCCGTGGCCGTCTTCAGCATCACCTGAACGGAATCGCTGTCCCCCGCCGTTCCGATCGCCGGGTCCACCAGAACCGCCGCCATTGCCGAGACCTCCGACACTTCCTCGCCCAGCAGGAAGCGCGCCATGTCGAAGTCATGGATCGTCATGTCCCGGAAAATCCCGCCCGACCGCTTGATGTAATCCACCGGAGGTGCCCCCGGATCGCGGCTGGTGATCGTCACCATCTCGACCGTCCCGATGGTGCCCTTGTCGATCTCGCCCCGCACCGCCATGAAATGCGGATCGAAGCGGCGGTTGAAGCCGACCATCAGTGTGCCCTTGCTGGCGCGAACAACCTCCAGGCACTGCTTGACCCGAGCCAGCGACAGGTCGATGGGCTTTTCGCAGAACACCGCCTTTCCGGCGCGCACGAACTGCTCGATCAGGTCGGCATGGGTGTCGGTCGGCGTGCAGATCACCACGGCGTCGATGTCCTTGGCCGCCGCAATCGCATCGATCGAACGCACGTCGCAGCCATACTGGTCCGCAATCGCCTGCGCCGCCGGAGCCATCGCGTCCGACACCGCCACCAACCGTGCGCCGGGGTTCCCGGATACCGCCTTCGCATGAACCTTCCCGATGCGCCCCGCACCCAGAAGCCCGAACCTGATCGTCATGGTCTCTCCTTGCCCCGGGCTGACCCCGGCTTTCAAATGTCAGGCGTAGGCGGCGTCACTGCCGCCCTTTACCCCGGTGATATAGCTCACGATGTCATTGCCGTCCGTCTCGTCCTTCCGCAAGGAGGCGACGATGCGGCCCCGGCGAAAAACCACGATCCGGTCGACCAGATCGAAGACCTGGCGCAGGTTGTGGCTGATCAGGATCATCGGGATGCCGCGGTCCTTCAGCCCCCGGATGATGTTTTCCACCTGAGCCGTCTCCTGCACGCCAAGCGCCGCCGTGGGTTCGTCCATGATGACAAGTTTCGAGGCAAAGGCCGCCGTCCGCGCGATGGCGACGCACTGCCGCTGCCCGCCCGACATGTTGGCGATCGGGTTGTCGACGTTGGGGATCTTGACCGCCGTGGTCGCCAGGGCCTCCAGCGTCCGCTCGCGCATCGTCTTGCGGTCCAGCCAGGAGAACGGCCCCAGCTTGAACTTGAACAGCTCGCGCCCGAGGAACAGGTTCGACGGCACGTCCAGATCGTCGGCCAGGGCCAGAGTCTGGAACACCGTCTCGATCCCGGCCTGCCGCGCCTCCAGCGGACCGGCAAACTGAACCGGCTGGCCGTCGAAGATGACCTCTCCGCCGGTTCGTTGCTCCACCGCCGTCACCTGACGGACGAAGGTCGACTTCCCCGCCCCGTTGTCGCCCACCACGGCGACATGCTCGCCGTCATGCAGGATGAAATTCGCGTCTTCCAGCGCGTGCACGCCGCCGTAGTGCTTGGTCAGGCCACGGGTTTCCAGAATGATCCTGCTCATCGGCCTTACCCCCGGGTCCGCTTGCGTTGCCGCCACTGGTCCAGCACCACCGCGCCGACAATGATCGCGCCCTTGACCATCTCCTGATAGTAGGCGTCCAGCCTGATCGAGGTGAAGCCCGAGATGATCACCGAAAAGATCGCAGCACCCAGAACTGTCCCCAGGATCGACCCCCGGCCCCCTGCAAGGCTGACGCCCCCGATCACCGCCATTGCAATGGCGTCAAGCTCGTACATCACCCCCATCCCGGCCTGAGCGGTCAGGTTCTTCGAGGTCAGCAGCACCGCCGCCACCGCCGCCAGCAGCCCGGCGATGGCATAGACCAGCACCTTGTGGCGGTCGGTGTTGATCCCCGACATCCGCGCCGCCGCTTCGTTGGACCCGATGGCATAGCTGCGCTTGCCGTAAAGTGTGTAGGTCATGATGACGTGAAACAGGACCGCCAGCAGCACGAAGACCACGGCGGGGTTCTGGCCGGGCCAGGACAGAAGGCCGAAGGTCATGCCGCCCAAGAGGTCGCCATTGGCAAGTGAGCCATAGTCAGCCGTCGGAAAGCTGACCGGCTGACCGTTCGACCACCAGCGCGCCACGCCGCGGGCGCTGACCATCATCCCCAGCGTGGCGATGAAGGGCGGTATCCTGGTGTAGGCGACCAGCAAACCATTGATAAGTCCGGCAAGCAGGCCACAGGCCAGCCCGATGACAATGGGCACGATCACCGGCAGGTCCATCGCCCAGTCGCCGAAGATCGCCTTGGGGTTCGGATTGCCGTTGACCGTTGCGGTCTGGGCAAAGCTCATCGCAACCATCGCGGTGGCGCCCACCACCGAGCCGGACGACAGGTCGATGCCGCCGATGATGATGACCTGCGTCACCCCCAGCGCGATGATGCCGATGATCGCGACCTGCAGGATCATGATGTCCAGCCGCTGCTGGTTGAAGATCGCATCGACGTTGTCGCGCATGTTGAACAGGAAGGACCCGCCCTGCATGCGGTTCAGGATCTCGAAGATCAGGACGATCAGGACCAGGGCTCCGAACACGTTCCACTCCGGCGCGCGGGTGCGCTTTGCGGGGTCGTATTTCAGGCCGCCAAGGCCATGCGTTGCTTCTGCCACGTCGCCCTCCCTCTCCAGGATGCAATAATCAAGACAGGGCGACCGCTGCCGGCCGCCCCGCAACTGCCCGGAAGGGGCCTAGTTCTTCGTCAGGTAGTCAGCGATGTTCGCCGGGGTCACCAGTTCGAACGGGACAAAGACCTTCTGGTCGACCGCTTCGCCCGCGGCCAGCCTGACTGCCGCATCCAGCGCGCCGCCGCCCTGGGCCGCGGCATTCTGGAACACGGTGATGTCCAGCTCGCCCGCCTGCATCGAGGCCAGCGCGTCCTGCGTCGCATCGACGCCCGACACGATGACCGAGGCCATGTCGATGCCCGCGGCCTTCATCGCCTGGATCGCGCCGATCGCCATCTCGTCGTTGTTGGCAAGCAGACCGTCGAAAGACGTGCCCGTCGACAGCCAGTTGGTCATCAGCGTCTGGGCCTCGTCGCGCGACCAGTTCGCGGTCTGCTGGTCGATCACCGTGACCTGCACCGCACATTCGCCGGCCTCCATCACGTCGTAATAGTTCTGCGTGCGCTGCACCGCGGCCTGGTTCGACAGCTCGCCCTGCATCACATAGACGCTGACCTCGGTCTTGCCGGCGGCGGCCCACTGGTTGCACTGCTCGATGAAGCCCTGGCGGGACGACTCGGATTCGTTCGAGGCAACGAAGGCCTGGTTGTCGGGCAGGGTGTCGACGTTGATCGGCTGGCGGTTCACATAGACCAGCGGCACGCCCGCAGCGGCAGCGGCATCCGACATCGCCTGCGTCGCCGAGGTGTCGACCGGGTTCACGATGATCGCATCGACGCCCGAGGCGATGAAGTTGTTGATCTGGTCCAGCTGCTTGGCGACGTCGTTCTGCGCGTCCTCGATCTGCACCGACAGGCCGCGCGCATCGGCCTGCTCCTGGATGCCGTTGCGCAGCACGGTCAGGAAGTTGTCGTCGAACAGCGCCATCGACACGCCAATGCCTTCCGCCATGGCGGTGGTGCTCATCAGCGAGGCGAAGCCCGCAGCAAGAAGCGTCCTTTTCATCTCTCTCTCCCTTGTCGGATGTCCGGCGGCATCCTGAAGTGTACCGGAGGGACCCGTTCCTTCCGGGTCGGATATCAGGCCGCGCGCGCCGCGAGGCCGGATCTGACGAGCTCGAACGACTTCGCCAGTTCGGCGGCCGGATCGGGATGGGCGTGAACCTCGGGCGAGAACGCCTCATAGCTGACCGGACCGTTCCACCCCGCCGCCTGCAAGGCCGCGATCTGTTCCAGGTTGCCCAGACGGTCGCCTGGCACCACCAGCACCCGGTGCGCGTCGCGCATCTCGCTGATGCCGACCTCCTGGTCGACCACGCCCGAGACGTGGACGATCCCGGTATGGTCCGGGAACAGCGGGCCGCCGTGGGCCAGCGTGTGGTGGAAGGTGTCGTGGACCAGCTTGAAGCGTCCCGCGCCGCCAACGGCCTCGATCCCCTCGACCGCTTCCGACTTGGTGCGCAGCGCGCAGATCTCGAAGCCCAAGGGTTCGACCATGCCGATCAGGTCGTGATCCTCCAGCATCGGCTTCAGCGCCCGCAGGGCAACGCGCAGGTTCGCCTGCCGCTCGCCGTTGCCCATGCCCTGGTTGTCGTTGCGGGGGATCAGGCTGACCGCCTCGGCCCCGGCAGCTTTGGCGATCCGCATCAGCGCCCGCGCCTCGGCGGCCTTGTCTTCGGACCAGTCGTTGAAACGCTTGACCTCGGCGACCGCCAGCAGGCGCAACCCGTTGTCACGGACGAAAGCCCCAGCCTCGGCCGGGTCCATCCCGTCGAACAGCGGCCGCGGCAGGTCGTTGCGCACCTCGATCCCGACGCAGCCCAGCGCCCTGGACAGCGCCACAAGCTCGCGGAAGGAAAGCCGGGCGACGGTCATGTGGTTCAAGGCGAAGCGGATCATTCCCGGCCTCCCAACCGTGGCGGTTTCTCGGGGCGGACCATCCCCGAGACTCTCCCATCGCGTCAATCCGTCGCGGGACGTTCCCGTCATTCCTGACGAAAGCACAGGCAATCCGATGATTGCTTTTCGTCAGACGCTTTCCGGCAGGTACAGGTCCGGCGGCAGGAAATGCTGGCCCTGGACGGGAACCATGCCCTCGGTCACCGCTTCGGTTGCCAGGCGGACAAGGTCGTGGCACAGCCGCTGCAACGGGGTCGCGATACCATCGTCACATGCCGTCCGATCAGCGCGGCGCGGCTTTCCGGCGTCAGCTCGTTGACGACCAGCGCCACCTCGCCCGGCTGCCGCGCCTCGCGCACCGCCGCGATGGCGCCTTCCATCCCGCCGCCCGCGCAATAGATGCCCCGCAGGTCCGGGTGGCGGGACAACAGATCCAGCGTCGCCTCATAGGTCAGCTGCCGGGTTTCCAGGTTGATCAGAGTGTCCAGCACCTGGAACTGCGGCGCGTGTTCGCGAAAGTAGCTGCGCACCCCGGTCTCGCGCAGCTCGTGCCCGTGCCAGCGGTAGCCGCCGACGAAGACCGCGATCTTTCCCGGATGGTGGGACGCGGTCGCAATCATGTGCGCCGCAATGCGTCCGACCTTCAGGTTGTTCAGCCCGAGATAGTTCTGCCGCACCCCCTGCCCGAAATCGTTCAGCAGCGAAAAGCACGGGATGCCCTTGGCATTCAGCCGCACCACCGCCTCGGTCACGTCGGGATGCGCTACCGCCGTGGCTGCGATGGCATCGACCCGACCGGCCATCGCCTCCATCAGCTCGGTGAAATCCCTTGGCGACTGCGACGACGCAAAGGCCACCTGCAGCGTCGCGCGGACCCCCGCCGCCTGGGTCACGGCGCGCTCGGCTTCGGCCTTGAACTGCTGGTAGAACGACTGCCGCTCCTTGTGCAGGACAAGACCCAGCCGCAACCGGGGCAGGTCGGCGTTGACGCGCTGCCCGATCAGCGGGGCGGCGTGATAGCCGATCAGCCGCGCCGCCTCGTAGACCTTGCGCGCCGTCTCTTCGCGCACCTTCTCGCGTCCGTTCAGGACCCGGTCCACCGTGGCGCTGGACACGCCCGCCTCGCGGGCGACATCGTGGATCGTCGGTCGGTTTGCCATCTGGTCTGACGAAATTCCATCAAGATGAGGTCCGATCATGATGGATCATGACGAAACCTGCAACCAGGCCTATTGGTGATTTGCCCAGGGTCGACTTATCCACGATGGCGACGAGGCGCTCCTGCCCGGGGGGCGTGACAGCAGAGGTCAACGGATGAGCAATCGCGACTACAGCCTTTTCGGACCCGACGCCAAACGCGCCGTTGAAAGCGGTCTGACGGCGGCCGAGTGGTATCATACCGAAGTGCCGCGCAAGGTGATGAAGGACCTGATGGCACGCAGCGACCAGCCTGCGATCCGCGACACGATCATCTATTACGGCAGCATGATCCTGCTGGCTGGCATCGGCATCGCGCTTTGGCCGTCGCTCTGGTCGATCCCGTTCTGGCTGGCCTACGGCGTCCTTTACGGCTCGGCCTCGGATTCGCGCTGGCATGAATGTGGCCACGGCACCGCCTTCAAGACGCCCTGGATGAACGACGTCGTCTACCAGATCGCCAGCTTCATGATCATGCGCAACCCGGCCACCTGGCGCTGGAGCCATGCACGCCACCACTCCGAGACCTATTTCGTCGGCCGCGACCCCGAGATCGCCGTGATGCGCCCGCCCGAGGTCGCCAAGCTGATCCTGAACTTCTTCGGCATCCTCGACGTCATCGCCTTCGTCCCCCGCATCCTGCGCAACGCCATATCCGGTCCCACGCCCGAAGAGCGCACCTATGTCCCGCACAGCGAATGGGGCAAGGTGCAGCGCGCCGCGATCGTCCATGTCTCGATCTATGCCGCAACCATCGGCCTTGCGGTCGGGACGGGATCGATCCTGCCGCTGATGGTGATCGGCCTGCCGCGGATGTACGGCGCCTGGCACCACGTCATGACCGGGCTTCTGCAGCACGGCGGGCTTGCCGACAATGTCATCGACCACCGCCTGAACAGCCGCACCGTCCATATGAATCCCATCAGCCGCTTCATCTACTGGAACATGAACTACCACGTCGAACACCACATGTTCCCGATGGTCCCCTACCACGCCCTGCCGCGCCTGCATGAGGTGATCAAGCACGACCTGCCGCCGCCCAACCGCTCGATCGCCGAGGCGTTCCGCGAGATGTGGCCCGCGATCAAGCGCCAGGTCATGAACCAGGACCACTTCATCCGCCGCGACCTGCCGCCGACGGCCAAGCCTTACCGCGAGGATTTCCACCACTACGTGCCGGGCATGATGCCCCCCTCTGCCGCAGAATAAGGACACGACATGCCCTGGATCGACGCCTGCGCCACCACCGACATCGACGAGGAAGACCTGATCCGCTGGGACCACGCGGGCAAGACCTTCGCGATCTACCATTCGCCGGATGGAGAGTTCTTCGCGACCGCCGGGCTTTGCACGCATGAGAACGTCCATCTTTGCGACGGCCTTGTCATGGGCAACCTGGTCGAATGTCCCA
Organism: Rhodobacter sp.; assembly: GCA_013824055.1. Classification (GTDB taxonomy): domain Bacteria; phylum Pseudomonadota; class Alphaproteobacteria; order Rhodobacterales; family Rhodobacteraceae; genus Tabrizicola. The sequence goes on from PNNE01000460.1 coordinate 11,759, forward strand.
AGCACAACGGTCAGTTCGACTATCGCACGGGAGAGGCGATGCGCGCCCCGGTCTGCGTGAACCTGCGGACCTTCCCGGTCAAGGTCGAGGGTGACCGCGTCTTTGTCGAGGTCGCGTGATGGCGCCGCCCACCGTCAAGGACCTGCTTGACGCGCGCGGCAAACACCAGTTCGCCATGCTGCGCGTCGAGACGCTGGAAGAAGCCGAAGCTGCCGCGAAAGCCGGGGTGGAACTGCTGTCGGTCCCGCCGTCGATGGTCATGGACCGCCGCTTGCGCGACGTCGCGCCACCCGGCGCCGCAGCACCTGGTCGATTGCGACCCCCCAGGTCGTCGCGGACTTCGCCGACTGGCTCTGGACCAGAACGCCTGAGGCGGACAGCCTAGACCGCCAGGATCGCGTCGATCAGCCTTTGGGCCGGGGGCGTCATCTGCGCGCCCGCGCGTTTCACCAGGCTGAACGGAGCCACGGCCAGACCCAGGTCGATCGGCAAGGACACAAAGGGCACCGAGGGGTTCCCGGCAAAGCTGTCGACGACCGGAGTCGCCAGCGGCGCAATGGCATCGGTCTGGTTCAACAGCGCCAGCGTGAACAGGAAGGACGAGGTCGAGACTCGCCGCTTCGGCTGTGGCAGGCCCAGCTCGGTCAGGCGGCTGACCACCGTCTGCGTCAACAGCGTCTCGTCGTCGCCCATCACCCAGTCGTAGGACATCAGGTCGTCCAGCGACAGGGCCGGCCTGACCAGAAGCGGATGGCCTCGCCGGACCACCAGCGACAAGGGCTCGACCGCCAGGACGCGCGCCTCAAGCTGGGTTTCGCCGGGCGACGGCCGGGCCAGCGCAAAGTCCAGCCGCCCGTCGCGCAACTGCTCGCACAGGTTCAGCGACGTGGCGACCGTCACTTCGGCGCGGAACTCCGGCAGGTCGCGTTGCAGCGCGATCAGCACCGGCATCACCAGGCTAAGCGCCGGGCCAGTGACCGCGCCGACCCGCACCACACCCGCGCGGCCCGTCGCCGCCTCGGTCAGCTCGCGGGCGGCATCGGCCAGCTCGATCTCGATCCGGGCGGCCCGCCGCGCCAGCGACAGGCCCACCTCGGTCAACCGCAACCCGCGCCCCTGTCGTTCGTGCAGCGGCAGGCCCAGCAGGTCCTCCATATCGGCCAGAAGGCGCGAGGCGGCGGGCTGGGCCACGCCGATCCGGACCGCAGCCACCCCCAGGGCGCCCACCTGGCTCAACTCGGCCAGCAAGCGCAGTTGCACCGGCTTCAGGCGTCGCAGCTGGGCGACAAGACTGGTTTCGGTCGCATTCATATCAATCATGCCATGTTTTCATGCGCAGACCCTATTTGACACGCATGGGTCGCCTGCGCAATCTGCGCCTCGTCCGTGACCAGGGGCCACAGCTCTGTGCCCAAAGCGGATGCAAACGAAGAATCATCGGGAGGAAACAAGATGATCTTGACCCGCCGCGGCCTCATGGCCCTTGCCGGCACCACCGCTGCCCTGTCGGCGCTGCCCGCCTTTGCCCAGGACAAGGGCACCATCGGCATCGCGATGCCGACCAAATCCTCGTCGCGCTGGATTTCGGACGGCGAGTCGATGGTCAAGGCGTTTCAGGAGGCTGGCTATGCCACCGACCTGCAATATGCCGAGGATGACATCCCGACCCAGCTGAACCAGATCGAGAACATGATCACCAGCGGAGTCAAGGCGCTGGTGATCGCGGCCATCGACGGCACCACGCTGTCGAACGCGCTGGACAACGCTGCCGCCCAGGGCATCAAGATCTTCGCCTATGACCGCCTGATCCGCGATTCCGGCTCGGTCGACTATTATGCGACCTTCGACAACTTCAAGGTCGGCGTGCTGCAGGCGGAATCGCTGGTCGAGGGTCTGAAGGAACGCTTCCCCGACGTGAAGCCGTGGAATGTCGAACTCTTCGGCGGAAGCCCCGACGACAACAACGCCTTCTTCTTCTACGACGGCGCGATGTCGATCCTGCAACCGCTGATCGACGCGGGCGACATCGTCATCCCGTCCGGCCAGATGGGCATGGACGTGGTGGGCACCCTGCGTTGGGACGGTGCCGTCGCCCAGGCCCGCATGGACAACCTGCTTTCGTCGAACTACGGCGACAAGCAGCTGCACGGCGCGCTGTCCCCCTATGACGGGCTGTCCATCGGCATCCTGTCGTCGGTCAAGGGCGTGGGCTACGGCTCGGGCGACCTGAAGATGCCGATCGTCACCGGCCAGGACGCCGAGATCCCCTCGATCAAGTCGATGATCGCGGGCGAGCAGTATTCGACGGTCTTCAAGGACACGCGCGAACTGGCCAGGGTCACTGTCAGGATGGTGGACGCGGTCCTGTCCGGCGGCGAGCCGGAAATCAACGACACCACGACCTACGACAACGGCGTCAAGGTCGTTCCCTCCTACCTGCTGGAGCCGGTCTCGGTGAACCTGACGAACTACGAAGAGATCCTCGTCGGTTCGGGCTACTACACTGCCGATCAGCTGAAGTAAGCTGATCCGAAGGGCCTGCCCGCGCCGCTCTCGCGCGGGCAGGTTCCCTTGGGGGAGGGGACCATGACCACACTTCTGGAAATGCGCGGGATCACCAAGGTCTTCCCGGGCGTCAAGGCGCTTGACCGGGTCAGCCTGACTGTCGGGGCCGGCGAGATTCATGCCATCTGCGGCGAGAACGGCGCGGGCAAATCCACGCTGATGAAGGTCCTGTCGGGGGTCTACCCGCATGGCAGCTATGACGGCGAAATCATCTACGACGGCCAGCCGCTGCACAACCGCTCGATCCGCGACAGCGAAGAGAAGGGCATCATCATCATCCACCAGGAACTTGCGCTGATCCCCCTGCTGTCGATCGCCGAGAACCTGTTCATGGGCAACGAGGTCGCCACCAACGGCGTGATCTCCTGGCCGCTGGCGATGCAGAAGACCGGCGAGCTTCTGCGCCGGGTCGGTCTGAACGAACCCCCCAGCGCCGTGACCGGCAAGCTGGGCGTCGGCAAGCAGCAACTGATCGAGATCGCCAAGGCCCTGTCGAAGAATGTCCGCCTGCTGATCCTTGACGAACCGACGGCAGCGCTGCAGGAGGCCGACGCCGACCGCCTGCTTGACCTGATGCTGGAACTCAAGACCCAGGGCGTCACCCAGATCATCATCAGCCACAAGCTGAACGAGATCCGCCGCGTCGCCGACCGCATCACCGTGATCCGCGACGGCACCTCGGTCTCGACGCTGACAAAGGCGGAAATCTCGGAAGACCGCATCATCCGCGACATGGTCGGCCGCGACATGGCGCACCGCTACCCCGAACGCACCCCGAACCCCGGCGACATGCTGTTCGAGGTGCAGGGCTGGTCCTGCATGCACCCCGAACAGGCGGGCCGCCAGATGATCAAGGGCGTCTCGCTGAACGTCCGCAAGGGCGAGATTGTCGGCATCGCCGGGCTGATGGGCACCGGCCGCACCGAGCTTGCCATGTCGATCTTCGGCCGCAGCTATGGCAAGGGCCATGCCGGCACGGTGAAGATGAACGGCAAGCCCGTCGACGTCTCGACCGTCTCCAGGGCCATCGAGGCCGGGATCTCCTATGTGACCGAGGACCGCAAGGCGCTGGGCCTGATCCTGGACGAGCCGATCCTGAAGAACATCAGCCTGGCGAACCTGATGGGCATCGCGATGCACTCCATCCTCGACAAGCGGCGTGAGGCGCAGGTGGCCGAAGGATACAGAAAGCAGCTGGCGATCCGCACCCCCGGCGTGCATCAGAAGGTGGTGAACCTGTCCGGCGGCAACCAGCAGAAGGTGGTGCTGTCGAAATGGCTTTTCACCGAGCCGCAGCTGCTGATCCTTGACGAACCGACCCGCGGCATCGACGTGGGCGCCAAGTTCGAGATCTACACGATCATGAAGGATCTCGCCGAACAGGGGCGGGGCGTCCTGATGATCAGCTCCGAGATGCCCGAGCTTCTGGGCATGTGCGACCGCATCTACGTCATGAACGAAGGCCGGATCGTCGGCGAACTGACCCGCGACGAGGCCAGCCAGGAAAAGATCATGGCGCTGATCGTCAAGGACAACGGCAAGACCACAGGGAAGGTGGCGTGAATGGCTGAAAATCAAAGCTCACTGGGCGGACACCTGCGCGAAAACGGGATGCTTCTGGCCCTGGTCGCCATCGTGGCGCTGTTCTCGGTCCTGGTGGCGATGCAGGGCAAGCCGCTGTTCCTGCAGGCCCCGAACATCACCAACATCTTCCTGCAGAACGGCCACGTCATCATCCTGGCGCTGGGGATGCTTCTGATCATCGTCGCCGGGCACATCGACCTGTCCGTCGGCTCTGTCGCCGCCTTCACCGGAGCTGTCGCGGCCTTTCTGACAGTCGAGCTGGAACTGCCGATCGCGGTCGTCATTCCGCTGACCCTGATCGTCGGCGGGTTGATCGGAGCGCGCAAGGCTACTGGGTCGCCTACTGGCGCATCCCCAGTTTCATCGTGACGCTGGCCGGGATGCTGGTCTTCCGCGGCGCGACGCTGTGGCTCTTGGGCGGGCAGAACATCGGCCCCTTCCCCCGGTCCTTCCAGGCGATGTCCTCGGGCTTCATCCCCGACCTCACCGGGCTGGACAAACCCCACGGCGTGACCCTGATCGTCACCGCGGTCGCCATCGCCATCGTCGTCTGGATCGGCCTGCGGTCCCGGTCCCGCGATGCCGAGTTCGGGATCGCCCCCGAACCCACCGGCCTGTTCTGGGGCCGCACCCTGATCATCGCCGCCGCGATGGCCTTCGTCGGCTGGCAGCTCGCCAGCTTCCGCGGCCTGCCGAATGTGCTGGTGGTCCTGGCCGTCCTGATCACCCTCTATGCCTTCTTCACCGAAAACACCGTGCAGGGCCGCCGCATCTATGCCGTCGGCGGCAACTACAGGGCCGCCCAACTCTCTGGCATCCGGGCCGAACGGCTGGTCTTCTTCTGCTTCGTGAACATGGGCGTGCTTGCCGCGCTGGCCGGGATGATGGTGACGGCGCGTCTCAACTCTGCCACCCCCAAGGCCGGCACCGGGTTCGAGCTTGACGCGATCGCCGCGGTCTTCATCGGCGGGGCCGCGATGGCGGGCGGCTCGGGCAAGATCATCGGTGTCGTGATCGGCGCGCTGATCATGGGCGTGATGAACATGGGCATGTCGATCCTGGGCGTCGGCATCGACTACCAGCAGATGATCAAGGGCCTCGTGCTTCTGGCCGCCGTCATCTTCGACGTCTACAACAAGAACAAGTGAGACCGATCATGCATCTCTCCACCGTCAAGGGCGCAGGCCCCGTCGTCCGTCAGGGCTCCGAAGCCCGGCTCCTGCGCAACACCGGGTCGGTCTACGAACTGGCGACCGCCGCGATTGCGGGCGGCGGCCTCAAGGCCGAGATCGAAAGGCGCGGCCTTGGCGAAACCGTGGACCTGACCCGCGCCAGCTTTGACCTTCCCGTCAGCCACCCCGACCCGGCGCACCTGCACCTCACTGGCACCGGCCTGACCCACCTTGGCTCGGCTTCCGCCCGGGATGCGATGCACGCCAGGCTGGCCAGCGCTGCGCAGAACGCAAACTCTGACTCTGCAGAGACCCTGACCGACAGCATGAAGATGTTCCGCATGGGCCTTGAAGGCGGCCGCCCCGCCGCCGGCGAAGTCGGCGCGCAGCCCGAGTGGTTCTACAAGGGCAACGGCCATGCCGCTGTCGCACCTGGCGCGGCGCTCGAAGCCCCCGGCTTTGCCGAAGACGGCGGCGAGGAGCCCGAGATTGCCGGCATCTACCTGATCGGTCCCACCGGCACGCCGCATCGCATCGGCTGGGCCCTGGGCAACGAGTTTTCCGACCACATCACCGAACGCGTCAACTACCTCTGGCTCGCGCATTCCAAGCTCCGCGTCGCCTCTTACGGGCCGGAGATCCTGGTGGGCGACCTGCCCGCGGACGTGCGCGGCCACTCCCGCATCCTGCGCGACGGCAAGACCCTGTGGGAGAAACCGTTCCTGAGCGGCGAGGCGAACATGTCCCACACGCTGGCGAACCTGGAACACCATCACTTCAAGTACGGCATCTTCCGCCAGCCCGGCGACCTGCATGTCCACTACTTCGGCACTGCCACCCTGTCCTTCGCCGACGGGATCAAGACCCAACCGGGCGACACCTTCGAGATCGAGGTCCCCGACTTCGGCCAGCCCCTTCGCAACACCCTGACCTTCGCGCCAAAGACCCTGGGCGCGACCAAAGTTCACCCCCTTTGAGAGACCAGAGATGACCAAGTTCAAACCCGCCCCCTGGCCCCGCAAACTCCGCTCGCAGGAATGGTTCGCGGGCACCTCGAAGGACGCGATCTACCACCGCTCCTGGATGAAGAACCAGGGCCTGCCCGCCGACCTGTTCGACGGTCGCCCGGTGATCGGCATCCTGAACACCTTCTCCGAGCTCAACCCCTGCAACGCCCACCTGAACGACCTGGCCGAGAGGGTGAAGCACGGCGTCTACGAGGCCGGCGGCTTCCCCGTCATCGTCCCGGTCTTTTCGGTCAGTGAAAGCGCTTTTCGTCCCACCGCGATGATGTTCCGCAACCTCGCCGCGATGGCAGTCGAGGAAACCATCCGCGGCCAGCAGATGGATGGCGTCGTCTGCCTTGTCGGCTGCGACAAGACCACGCCCTCGCTGCTGATGGGCGCGGCCTCCTGCGACATTCCGACCATCATGGTCTCGGGCGGGCCGATGCTGAACGGCTATTTCCGGGGCGAACGGGTCGGGTCGGGGACCCATCTGTGGAAGTTCTCCGAGGCGGTGAAGGCGGGCGAAATGACCGACGCCGAATTCGTCGAGGCCGAGGCGTCGATGTCCCGCTCGCCGGGGTCCTGCAACACGATGGGCACCGCCAGCACGATGGCGTCGATGGCCGAGGCGCTGGGCATGACGCTTTCGGGCAACGCCGCGATCCCGGCAGTGGACAGCCGCCGCCGGATGATGGCGCAGCTGACCGGGCGGCGGATCGTGCAGATGGTGAAGGACGACCTGAAGCCCTCTGACATCCTGACGCGCGAGGCGTTCCAGAACGCGATCCGCACCAATGCCGCCATCGGCGGCTCGACCAACGCGGTGATCCACATGCTGGCCATCGCGGGGCGCTGCGGCATCGACCTGACGCTGAACGACTGGGACGACTGGGGCCGGGGCGTGCCGACCATCGTCAACCTGATGCCCTCGGGCAAATACCTGATGGAGGAATTCTTCTACGCCGGTGGCCTGCCTGCCGTGATCAAGCGGCTGGGCGAGGCGGGTCTGCTGAACCGCGACGCGCTGACCGTTTCGGGCGGCCCGATCTGGGACGAGGTGAAGGATGCCCGCATCGACAACGACGACGTGATCCTGCCGGCCGACAAGGCGCTGGCGCAGTCGGGCGGCATCGTCGTGGTCAAGGGCAACCTGGCGCCGGACGGGGCGGTGCTGAAACCCTCGGCCGCGACCCCTGCGCTGATGCAGCACCGGGGCCGCGCCGTCGTGTTCGAGGATATCGACGACTACAAGGCCCGGATCAACGACGAAGACCTGGACATCGACGAGACCTGCGTGATGGTGCTGAAGAACTGCGGCCCGCGCGGCTATCCCGGCATGGCCGAGGTCGGCAACATGGGCCTGCCGCCCAAGGTGCTGCGCAAGGGGATCACCGACATGGTCCGCATTTCCGACGCCCGCATGTCCGGCACCGCCTATGGCACCGTCGTCCTGCACACCTCACCCGAAGCCGCGCGCGGTGGCCCGCTGGCCGTGGTCCGCTCCGGTGACTTCATCGAGCTGGACGTGGCCAACCGCCGCCTGCATCTCGACATCTCTGACGAAGACCTGAAGGCCCGCCTCGCTGCCTGGAAACATCCCGTCGAACCGCCGTCGGGCGGCTATGCCAAGCTTTACCACGATCACGTCCAGGGCGCCGACAAGGGGGCCGACATGGACTTCCTGATCGGCTGCCGAGGCAACGCCGTTGGCCGTGAAAGCCACTGATGACAAGCGCGGCGCCGGGCCCTGGGTCCGACGCCGCACCCAAGCGCCTCCCTCCCCCCGCGTGGGGGAGGGATGGGAAGGGGGGGCACCCCGCCAGCCCCGATCCCGACGCCCCGAACCGAAGGCCAGCCCATGACCCGCACCAAAGTCGCCCTCGTCGGCATCGGCAAGATCGCCCTGGACCAGCACGTCCCGGCGCTGAACGCCTCCCCCGACTGGGAGCTTGCCGCCACCGTCAGCCGCAGCGGAACGGTCGCCGGCATCCCCGCCTGGACCGACTTCGCCACCTTCCTGGCCGAACGCCCCGACATCCCCGTCGTCTCGCTTTGCATGCCGCCCGTCCCGCGCTTTGCCTATGCCGAAGCGGCACTGCTGGCCGGCCGCCATGTCATGCTGGAAAAACCGCCGGGCGCGACCCTTGCCGAAGTCCATGCGCTTGAGGCACTGGCGAAAGCCAAAGGGCTTGCCCTCTACGCCACCTGGCACAGCCGCATGGCCCATGCCGTCGCCCCGGCCAAGGCCTGGCTTTCCGACAAGACCGTGGAAAAGGCCCACATCACCTGGCGCGAGGACGTCCGCAAATGGCACCCCGGCCAGGACTGGGTCTTCCAGCCCGGCGGCATGGGCGTCTTCGACCCCGGCATCAACGCGCTGTCGATCCTGACCGAGATCCTGCCCAAACCCGTCCACCTGACCCGCGCCAGGCTGGAGTTTCCGTCCAACCGCCAGACCCCGATCGCCGCGCAACTGACGTTCTCCGGCAACGTCACCGCCGACTTCGACTGGCGCCAGGAAGGCCCGCAGACCTGGGACATCGAGATCCAGACCGACCGCAGCACCCTCGCTCTCCGCATGGGCGGCAATGTGCTGGAAATCGACGGCAAGCCCTCTGCCGGGGAAAACACCATCATGGGTGAATACCCCGCCCTCTACGCCCGGATGGCCGCCCTCTTCCGTACCGGCGCTTGCGACGTCGACCTTGCCCCGATGGTCCATGTCGCCGACGCCCTGACCCTTGGCGAGCGGATCACCACCGACGCCTTCGATTTCTAAAGGAGACCACCATGCTGACCGGAAAACACCTGATCGCGGGCAACTGGGTCGGGAACGACCAGACGTTCGCCTCCTCCCCCGCGCACGGCCCCTCGCACGACTTCTCGGTCGGCACCCCCGCGCAGGTGAATGTCGCCTGCGACGCGGCCGAAGCCGACTTCCCCGCCTATTCCGCCAAATCCCGCGCCGAACGCGCTGCATTCCTGAACCGCATCGCCGACGAGATCGACGCGCGCGGGGCCGAGATCACCGAGATCGGCACCCAGGAAACCGGCCTTCCCACCGCCCGTCTGGAAGGCGAACGCGGCCGCACCACCATGCAGTTGCGCCTTTTCGCCAGCCACATCCTCAAGGACGGCTGGCTCGACCGCCGCCATGACGCCGCACTTCCCGACCGCCAGCCCGCCCCGCGCCCCGACATCAAGCTGATCCAGCGGCCCATCGGCCCCGTCGCCGTGTTCGGCGCCTCGAACTTCCCGCTCGCCTTTTCCACCGCAGGCGGCGACACCGCCTCTGCGCTGGCCGCCGGTTGCCCGGTCGTGGTCAAGGGCCACTCCGCCCACCCCGGCACTGGCGAGATCGTCGCCCAGGCCATCGACGCCGCGATCCGCGCGACAGACATGCCCCCCGGCACCTTCTCTCTGGTGCAAGGCGGCAAGCGCGATGTCGGCGAGGCGCTTGTCCAGCACCCCCACATCAAGGCCGTCGGCTTCACCGGCTCGCTCGCCGGGGGTCGCGCGCTGTTCGATCTCTGCGCCGCACGGCCCGAACCGATCCCCTTCTTCGGCGAGCTTGGCAGCGTGAACCCCATGTTCCTCCTTCCCGCCGCCCTGGCCGCAAGGGGAGAAGCCATCGCCAAAGGCTGGGCCGGGTCGCTGACGATGGGCGCGGGCCAGTTCTGCACCAACCCCGGCATCGCCGTCCTGATCGACGGCGCGCAAGCCGACGCCTTCGTCACCGCCGCCAGATCTGCTGTCGGAGCCATCGGCCCGCAAACCATGCTGACCGACGGCATCGCCGAGGCCTACCGCGCGGGCCGCGACCGCGTGGCCGCGGGAAACGGAGTCCGCTCGGTCCTCACCACCACCTGCGACCAGCGCAACGCCACCCCCTACCTCTTCGAGGTCTCGGGCCAGGACTGGCTCGCCAACCACGCCCTCGCCGAAGAAGTCTTCGGCCCGCTTGGCCTGATCGTCCGGGTCCGCCACGCGGCGGAAATGCAGGACATCGCCCGCTCGCTTCAGGGCCAGCTGACCTGCACGCTGCACCTCGACGACGCCGACACCGACCTGGGGAAGGCCCTGATGCCGATCCTTGAGCGCAAGGCCGGTCGCCTGCTCGCCAACGGCTTCCCGACCGGGGTCGAGGTCGTCGACGCCCAGGTCCACGGCGGGCCCTACCCGGCCTCGACCAACTTTGGCGCGACCTCGGTCGGCACGTTGTCGATCCGTCGCTGGCTGCGGCCGGTCGCCTATCAGAACATGCCCGCGGCCCTTCTGCCGCAGGACTGGGCCGAGTGATGGCCGCCCCGACCCCCATCGGCCAGATTGGCGGCCGCGACGTCCATGCCGTCAGCCTGACCGGCGAGGGCCTGAGCCTGAAGCTGCTGACCTGGGGCGCGCGTCTGGCCGAGCTTCGGGTTCCCGACCGGCACGGCACTCTGGCCGACATCGTCCTTGGTCAGGACGACCTTTCGGCCTGGCAGACCCACGGCACCTATATCGGCGCGACCTGTGGCCGCTACGCCAACCGCATCGCCGGGGGCCGCTTCACCCTTGCCGGACGCGAGGTGCAACTGGACCGGAACGAAGTCGCCCAGCACCTGCACGGCGGCTCTGACGGCCTTGACCTGAAGGTCTGGGACATCGAAAGCCAGTCCGACCGTCACGTCACCTTCACCATCACCTCCCCGGACGGCGAGATGGGCTATCCCGGCACCCTGACCGCCCGGACGACCTACCGGATCGACGCCGGGCTGGTGATCGAGATGCAGGCAACGACCGACGCCCCCACCATCGTCAACCTGGTGAACCACGCCTATTTCAACCTTGCGGGCCACGGCTCGGGCGACATCCTCGGGCAGCAGCTGCAGGTCGAGGCCGGGTTCTACCTGCCCGTCGACGACCGCCTGATCCCGACGGGAGAGGTCCTGTCCGTCACCGGCACGCCCTTCGACTTTCGCGCGCTGCGGCCCATCGGGCAGGACATGCCCGGCGAAGGGGGCTTCGACCACAACCTCTGCCTGTCAGGCCCCCTGGGCAGCGACGGCCTCCGCCCCTGCCTGCTGGCGGTCGATCCGGCTTCGGGTCGGCGGATGCACCTGTCAAGCACCGAGCCGGGATTGCAGTTCTACACGGGCGCGCATTTCGACCAGACGCCGGGCAAGGGCGGTGCGCGCTATCCCCGTTTCGCGGGCTTTGCCGCCGAGACGCAGCGCTTTCCTGATTCGCCGAACCGTCCGCAGTTCCCCTCGGCCCGGCTCGACCCTGGCCAGACCTATCGCCACATCATGCGCTTCGACTTCACCCCGGCCCCGGCGTGACCCTTGCCAGCGGCGCCCCTCGCGGCGCCGCAGCATCCTGCAATCGCCTGCACCGACACGACAAACCCCGAAGAACACCCGTCTTTCCGCACCTGCAAAGGCCCGTCCCGACACCAAACACACGGCCGCGTGAACGGATTTCTTGCATATAGTAATACTTTTGCTAACGTCTGCTCAGCCACCCGAGGAGAGTGGCCAAAGTTTCCACTGGGAGGAAATCATGAACGTTATCAAGACTCTCGCGCTTGGCGCGGGACTGGCCAGCTTGTTGCTTTCGGCGGCCTATGCCGAAGGGTTGCAGGGCAAGGTCATCGGCTTTTCGCAGATCGGGTCCGAATCCGGCTGGCGCGCCGCCGAGACCTCGGTGACGAAGGCCGAAGCCGAAGCCCGCGGCATCGACCTGAAATTCGCCGATGCGCAGCAAAAGCAGGAAAACCAGATCAAGGCGATCCGCGGTTTCATCGCCCAGGGCGTCGACGCGATCCTGGTCGCCCCCGTCGTCGCCACCGGCTGGGAGGAAGTCCTGACCGAGGCCAAGGAAGCAGCCATCCCCGTCGTCCTGCTGGACCGCGGCATCGAGGCACCGGAAGACCTGTATCTGACCTCGGTCGCGTCCGACCAGGTGAAGGAAGGCCGTGTTGCCGGCGAATGGCTGGTCGGCGCCGTCGGCGACAGGCAGTGCAACATCGTCGAACTGCAGGGAACCGTCGGCTCCTCGCCCGCGATCAACCGCAAGCAGGGCTTCGAGGAAGCCATCGCAGGCAAGGCCAACCTGACCATCACCCGCAGCCAGACCGGCGACTTTACCCGCTCCAAGGGCAAGGAAGTGATGGAGGGCTTCATCAAGGCCGAAGACGGCGGCAAGAACATCTGCGCGGTCTATGCCCACAACGACGACATGGCGGTGGGTGCGATCCAGGCGATCAAGGACGCGGGCCTGAAGCCGGGCAGCGACATCCTGGTCGTGTCGATCGACGCGGTCCCGGACATCTTCGCCGCGATGGTCGCCGGCGAGGCCAATGCCACGGTCGAACTGACCCCCAACATGGCCGGCCCCGCCTTCGACGCGCTGCAGGCCTACTGGGACGCGGGCACCGAACCGCCGAAGTTCATCATCACCGAATCGAAGCTCTACACCCCGGCGGATGATCCGCAGGGCGAATACGACCGTCGCAAAGGCCTTGGCTACTAGGTTTCCTCGCCAGGGCGCCGCCGGGCGAAGCTGAGGGGCTTCGTCCGGCGGAATTGCTTTATCTGCCGGATCGGCGGACAGTTTGCGAGGGAGGGACCACGATGACCGACACAAAGCCAGTTCTGGAAGCACGCGGGATCGTCAAGATCTTCGGCCAGCATCGTGCGCTGGACACGGTGGATTTCACCGCCAACGCGGGAGAGGTCCACGCGCTGCTTGGCGAAAACGGTGCGGGCAAATCCACGCTGATCAAGATCCTGACCGGCGCCTACCAGCCCGAGGCCGGCGAGCTTCTGCTGGACGGCCAGCCCATCCACCTGCGCGATCCCTTGCATGGCCAGACCTACGGCATCGGCACTGTCTACCAGGAGGTGAACCTGCTGCCGAACCGTTCGGTGTCCGAGAACCTGTTCCTCGGCCGCCAGCCCACCCGCTTCGGCATGGTCGATCACAAGCGCATCGACGCGCTGGCCCGCGACCTCCTCTCCCGCTACGGCCTTGACGTCGACGTCCGCGCCGAGCTGTCGGAATACTCCGTCGCCGTCCAGCAGATCGTCGCCATCGCCCGCGCCGTCGAATTGTCCGGCAAGGTCCTTGTCCTGGACGAGCCCACCGCCAGCCTTGACCGCAACGAGGTGCAGCGCCTGTTCGATGTCGTCCGGGGCCTGAAGGCCAAGGGCCTTGCGATCATCTTCATCACCCATTTCCTCGACCAGGTGTTCGAGCTTGCCGACCGCGTGACCATCCTGAGGAACGGCAGGAAGGTGGCGACCCAGGCGCTGGACACCCTGAATACCACCGACGTCGTCCGCATGATGCTGGGCAAGGACGTCGCCTTCGACCATCACCCCACCGCGCTGACCGGCGGCCCCAAGGGCGCTGTGCGCGTCGCCTTCAAGGGCCTCAGCCGCAAGGGCCTTTCCCCCTTCGACCTTGCCGTCCACGAAGGCGAGGTCGTCGGCGTCGCGGGCCTGCTCGGCTCTGGCCGCACCGAGGTCGCCCGGCTGATGTTCGGCGTCGACCCCAGCGACGGCGGGCAGATCACCGTCGACGGCCAACCCGTCAGCATCCGCAACCCCGCCCAGGCCGTCGCCGCAGGTTTCGGCTTCTGCCCCGAGGACCGCAAGCTTGACGGCATCTTCGGCGACCTCTCTGTCCGCGAGAACATCATCATCGCCCTGCAAGCCAAGCTTGGCTGGCTCAAGGCCCTGAACCGCGACGATCAGGTGGAACTGGCCGGCCGCTACGCCGAGGCGCTGGACATCCGCGCCGCCGACCACGACATGCCGGTGAAACTGCTCTCTGGCGGCAACCAGCAGAAGGTCATCCTGGCCCGCTGGCTGGCCATCGACCCGAGCTTCCTGATCCTGGACGAGCCGACCCGCGGCATCGACGTCGGCGCCCATGCCGAGATCGTCCGCACCATCAACCGCCTGCGCGAGGAAGGCCTTGCCCTCTTCGTCATCTCCTCGGAACTGGACGAGGTTGTCGCCTATTCGAACCGCATCGTCGTCATGCGCGACCGCGAGATGGTGGCGGAACTCGACGGCGATGCCATCGCCTCCGACGCCATCGTGCAAGCCATCGCCGGAACCGCAACAGAGGCCCGCCCGTGACCCGCCCAACCGTCGACCTGCGCCCGACCGGCCAGCCGCCGCTGCCACGCCCAAGACCGCTGGCGCAGTTCTTCACCCGGCCGCAGGTCATCGCCCTGGCCGCCGTGCTTCTGGTCAACTGGGCGCTCTTCCCCGGCTTCTTCACCATCACCTGGCAGGATGGCCGCTTCTTCGGCAGCCTGATCGACGTGTTGAACCGGGGCGCACCCGTCGCGATCCTTGCCATCGGCATGACGATGGTCATCGCCACCAAGGGCGTCGATCTGTCGGTCGGCGCGGTCATGGCGATCAGCGGGGCCGTCGCCGCGACCCTGGTCACCAACGGGGTCTCTGCCCCCATCGCTGTCCTTGCCGCCCTTGGTGCGGGCCTGCTGTGCGGGCTCTGGAACGGCATCCTGGTCACGCTGCTGGACATCCAGCCGATCATTGCCACCCTGGTCCTGATGGTCGCCGGACGCGGCCTTGCCCAGCTGATCACCGAAGGCACCATCGTCACCTTCTCGGACCCCGTCCTGATCTTCATCGGCACCGGCAGCTTTCTCGGTCTGCCCATGCCCGTCGTCATCGCCGCCCTGCTGATGATCGCGGCCACCCTGATCGTCCGCCGCACGGCGCTTGGCCTTCTGATCGAGGCGGTGGGCGTCAACCGGTCCGCCGCGCGCTTTGCGGGGCTCAGGGCCGGGACGCTCCTTCTGATCGTCTACACCTTCGCGGGGTTCTGCGCCGCCATCGCGGGCCTGATCGTGGCGGGGGACATCCGGGGCGCCGACGCCAACAACGCCGGCCTCTGGCTGGAGCTTGACGCGATCCTTGCCGTGGTCATCGGCGGCACCTCCCTGATGGGCGGGCGCTTTTCCATCCCGATGGCCGTCCTGGGCGCATTGATCATCCAGTCGATGAACACCGGCATCCTGATCTCGGGCTTCAGCCCCGAATTCAACCTTGTGGTCAAATCCGCCGTGATCATCGTGATCCTTGTCCTGCAATCGCCCCTTTCCGCCCGGCTTTTCCGCCGCCTCCCCGGAGCGCAAAAATGAACCGCAGCCTCCGCCCGCTTCTGGCAACGACGCTGATCTTCCTCTTCGCCTACCTGCTGGCGGTGACCCAGCAACCGGCGATGCTGTCGACCAGGGTCCTTGGCAACTTCCTGACCGACAACGCCTTCCTTGGCATCGCGGCCGTGGGCATGACCTTCGTGATCCTGTCGGGCGGCATCGACCTTTCGGTCGGCGCGGTGATCGGCTTCACCACCGTCCTTGTCGCCGTCCTGATCATGTGGCTGCACCTGCACCCGCTGATCGCCTTCGCCATCGCCCTGATCGTCGCCACCGCCTTCGGGGCTGTCATGGGGGCCGCGATCCATTATTTGAAGGTGCCCAGCTTCATCGTCACCCTGGCCGGCATGTTCCTCGCCCGTGGCGGGGCCTCGGTCCTCTCGCCCGACTCGATCGGGATCGAGCATTCCTTCTTCACCGCCGTCCAGAAAAGCTACATCCTCTTGCCCGGCGGCGGTCGTCTGACCGTGGTGGGCATGATCATGCTGGCGGTCTTCGCCGTGGCGATCCTGCTGGCGCACCGCACCCGCTTTGGCTCCAACGTCTACGCCCTGGGCGGGTCCGAGACCTCTGCCGCCCTGATGGGCGTTCCGGTCGCCCGCACCACGATCTCGATCTACGCCCTGTCGTCCTTCCTCGCGGGCCTCGCCGGAGTGGTCTTCTCGCTTTACACCTCGGCCGGCTACAGCCTGAACGCGCTGGGCGTCGAGCTTGACGCCATCGCCGCCGTGGTGATCGGCGGCACGCTTCTGACCGGCGGTTACGGCTTCGTCGCGGGCACCTTCATCGGGGTGATGCTGCAAGGATTGGTGCAAACCTACATCGTCTTTGACGGAACCTTGTCCAGCTGGTGGACCAAGATTGTCGTCGGCGTGCTTTTGTTTATGTTCATCCTGCTGCAACGGCTGGTCTTCCGGGCCGCGCCACGCCGAACCTAAAGGGACCTGGACCAGTATCATGAGCGAACCGGGGAGCCTGATCCGAACGCTCTCCGGGCGGCCAGCAGCGCGGAATTACCATTCCTACGTCATCAACGAGGTCGGTCGCGCCATCGTCTCGGGTGACATGCCGGTGGGGTCAAGCCTGCCCGGCGATGCCGAGATGATGGACCGGTTCGGCGTTTCCCGCACCGTGCTGCGCGAGGCGCTGAAGACGCTGGAGGCGAAGGGCCTGGTCGAAGCCCGCGCCAAGGTCGGCACCCGTGTCCTGCCGCAGTCGCGCTGGAACCTGTTCGACCGGCAGATCCTGGCGTGGAAGCTGGAAAGCGGCCCCTCGCCCGCGTTCCTTGCGTCGTTCCAGATCATCCGCGAAAGTATTGAAGTTCAGGCCGCCCGCCTCGCCGCCCGGCACCGCGAGGCCGAACACGTCCGGCTCCTGACCTACTGGCTCAACCAGCGCGCGGTGATGGCCCAGCAGCCCGAACCCTTTGCGATGGCCGAGTTCGAGATCCACCGTGTCGTGGCCGAGGCCTCCGGCAATCCCTTCCTCCGCGCCGCCTCTGCGATCATGGAATTCGGTGTGGCGGTCAGCGTCCTGGCGCAACTGGGTCAGGACTTGTCCGCCCCGCCCGGCGGCCTTGCCCAAGCCCATGCAGCGGGGTACGAGGCCCTTGTCCGTGCCATCGAACGCGGCGACGCCGACACCGCAGCGGCACAAATGGCCGCGCTCACGCGCTGAAACTCACCCGCCCCAGGTGTCCGACAGCCGGAATCCCAGCGGGAACGGATCGCTCGGGTCCAGCCCGATCTGGCTGATCCCGTAGATCCAGCCCCGCCCCGAAACCCGGTTTCTGGTGGCCCTGTACGGCCCCACCGCGGTCTCCTCGACGAACTCCGTCACGAACTCCCCCCCGATGATCGACCGCGAGACCACCCGGTCCCCCCGCTTCACCAGCGCCCGCGCATGCAGCACCGCCATGTTCGAATTCGACCCCGTCCCGCAAGGCGACCGATCCACCCGCCCCGGCCGCAGCGTCGTGCAGGTCCGCACCGCCCCGTCCGCCTCGTCCGACCGGAACATCACATAGGAAAGCCCGTTCAACGCAGGCTGCACCGGATGCAGCGCCGGCTCTGCCGCCGCGATCCGGCTGTGCAGCTCCACCCCCAGCATCGCCAGATCCCGCGCCTTTTCGGGGACGATGGTCAGCCCCACCTGATCCACGTCGATCAAGGCGTAGAAGACCCCGCCAAAGCAGAGATCATAGCGGACCTGACCCCATTCGCCGGTCTCGATCACTCCCGCTTTCGCCAGGAACGACGGCGGCATGTCCAGCGTGACCCGCACGACCTTGCCGCCCTCGCACTCTGCCGTCGCGACCACCAGCCCCGCCGCCGTATCCAGCGTCACCACACTGACCGGCTCGACCATCGGCACCATCCCGGTCTCGAGCAAGGCCGTCGTGGCACAGATCGCGTTCGAGCCCGACATCGCATGCGCCTGATCCGGCTGCAGCACGATGAACCCCACATCGGCACGCGGATCGCAGGCTGGCGTCAGCAGGCAGAACGACCCCGCCGGACCCGACCGGGGCTCCGAGCACAACCACCGCCGCAGCCCGTCATCCACCGTGTTCAGGTGCTGCAGCTTCTCGGCCATCGTCGCGCCGGGGATGTTCAGCACGCCCCCGGTAATCACGCGCCCGATCTCCCCCTCGCAGTGCACGTCAACCGTCTGTATCGTCCTGCTCCAGCGCATCGCGGCCCCCCTCAGGTCCAGTTCAGGATCGGCTGCATCGCCGCCGCGAACTCGGCCTTCTCGGCGTCGGTCAACGGGCCGAAGGGCATCCGGCACTCGCCCACCGGGTTGCCCTGCAACGCGCAACCATATTTCAGCTTCTGCACGAACTTGCCCGATTCCAGCACGTTCATCGCGGGCCAGACCGCCTGCATGATCGCTTTCGCGCGGGCATGGTCGCCCGCCCGGAAGGCCGCGTCCATCTGGCAGACCGGCTTGGCCATGCAGTTCGCCGGGCCGCAGATCCAGCTGTCGGCCCCCCAATGCATGAAGTCCCAGGCGATGTCGTCCGAACCCGACACCAGCTGAATCCGCCCCGCATAGCGTTGCGAAATCCCGATCGCCCGCTGCAGGACGCCCGAGCTTTCCTTGATCCCGATGATCCGCGGGTTGTCGGCCAGCGCGTCCAGCGCCTGGTATTCGATCTCGACCCCGTCCTTGCCGGGGTAAGAGTAGAGCACGATGTTCATGTCGGTCGCGTCGATCACCGCGTTGAAGTGGCGGATGATTTCGGCCTGCGTCGGCCTGGTGTAGAACGGCACCGCCAGCAGGACGGCGTGGTAGCCCATCTCCTGCGCCCGCCGCGTGTTCGCGATCACGCCAGCGGTGGATGGAGCGTTGGTCCCCGCGATCAGCGTCTCGCCCGACCTGGCGAAATCCTTCACGAAGCGCAGCACCTGGTCGCGTTCGGCGTCGCTCATCAGGTTGTATTCGCCCGAGGACCCGCAGGGCACCCAGCCCGAGACCCCCGCCGCGCGAAGCATGGTCAGGTGCCGTTCGAACGCCGCAAAGTCGATCTGCCCCCTGGCATCGAACGGGGTGACAAGCGCTGGCATGACGCCGGACAGCTTCAGCATTTCAGACTCCTCTCGGGGCGGCGATTGACCTGGCAACATGGCGACAGAGTGACGACATGTCAAATCCAGAATATACCGTGTCGACTTGATGCACCCCTTCGGCTATGCTTCCTGCATGTTGTCCAGGGGGCCCGCCATGCGCGACGAGACGGAACCGAAACGGGTCAAGGGCACCGGCGTCAAGTTCGCCTATGAGACCTTGCGGGACGAGATCCTGTCGCTGGACCTGGAACCTGGCGCGGTGCTGGACGAAACCTCGCTGGCCGAGCGCTTTGGCATGTCCCGTTCCCCCGTGCGCGAGGCGCTGATCCGGCTGGCGGGCGATGACCTGGTGGTGACGCTGTCGAACCGCTCGACCGTCGTGGCGCCGATCGACCTGCAAAGCTTTCCGAAATACGTCGAGGCCCTGGACGTCGCGCAACGGATGAACACCCGCCTTGCGGCCGAACTGCGGACCGAGCTGGACCTGAAGACCATCGCGCGGCGGCAGAAGGAATTTGTCGCTGCGGTGTCGAAAGGCGAACACCTGGCGATGTCCGAGGCGAACAAGAACTTCCACATGGCCATCGCGCAGGCGGGCCGGAATCCCTACCTTTCGGCGTTCTACGAACGCCTGCTGAACCAGGGCCGCCGGATGCTTCACCTGCATTTCGCCTATCTGGAGCAGGGCGATGGCGAGGTGCTGCTGACCGATGAGCATGACGAAATGCTGGCCGCGATTCGCGACCGCGATGTGGCGCGGGCCGACGCGCTGGCCCATGCCCATACCCGGCAGTTTCGCGACAACTTCATCAGCTACATGACGCAGAACCACCTGACGGACGCGCCCTTCGTGTCGCTGGGTCCGGCGGCTTAAGGCATCCCCGCCCCGGACTTGATCCGGGGCCTCTTGCGATGACGGGAGGCCCCGGATCAAGTCCGGGGCGGGGTCGCTAACCCCCCTTCAACCTTTGCAAAAGAAACACTTCGCTGTCCGGTTTCACCGGTGCCGAGCGGTTGTTGGCGATGACCTCGCCGTCCACCGCCACCGACAAGCCGGCCTTGATCGCCGGTCCCAGGCCCGGATGCGCCCGTTCCAGCGCATCCAGCATCTGACCCACGGTCGCGGCATCGACCTCCACCACCTCCTGGCCCTCGGCGAATCGCCGCAGGCTGGCCCAGAGATGGACCCTTGCCATTCAGGTTCTCGCGGCCTTGATCGCCGCCAGCACCTTGGGCGGAGAGCAGGGCAGGCTGCGGATGCGCGCTCCCGTGGCCCCCGCGATGGCCGAAGCGACGGCGGGCAGCGGCGGAGTGATCCCCGTCTCGCCCACGCCGCGCACGCCATAGGGGTGGCCGGGGTTCGGGACCTCGATGATCACCGTGTCGATCATCGGCAGGTCGCTGGCGACCGGGATGCGGTAATCCAGGAACACCGGGTTCTGCAGCCGCCCGTCGGCACCGTAGACGTATTCCTCGTTCAGCGCCCAGCCGATGCCCTGCGCGGCCCCGCCCTGGTACTGGCCCTCGACATAGGCCGGATGGATCGCCGTGCCCGCATCCTGCACCACCAGATAGCGCAGCACCGTGGTCCGCCCCGTTTCCGGGTCCACTTCGACATCGACGACATGGGTGCCGAAGCTGGCCCCGACACCCTCGGCCGTCACCTCGTGGTGGCCCGAGATCGGCCCGCCGGTCGAGCCCATCTTGGCCCCGATCTCGCCGATGGTCATCGGTGGGAACTTGCCCGCGTTCGGCCCGGCCGGGTGTGCCGCGCCGTCCTTCCATTCGACTGCATCCGCGTCGATGCCCCAGTCGGCGGCGGCGCGACGGCACATCTCGGCAATCGCCTGCCGCGCAGCTTCCACCGCCGCCTTGCCGCTGGCGAATGTCGCGCGGCTGCCGTGGGTCGGTTCGTTGACGCCAAGCGCGCCGGTTTCGACCACGTTCACCCGGACGTTCTCATAGGGGATGCCCAGCGTTTCCGCGACCATCAGCCCGATGGAGGCGCGGCTGCCGCCGATGTCGGGGGTTCCGATCATCACGGTGGCCGTGCCATCCTCGCCCACCGCCAGCGTGACCGAGGTCTCGCCGCCGTGGTTGAACCAGAAGCCCGAGGCGACGCCGCGTCCCTGGTTCGGCCCCAGCGGAATCGCGTAATTCGGATGCGCCTGCGCGGCCTCCAGCGTCTCTTTCAACCCGATCACATTGTAGACCGGGCCGTAAGACGATTTCGACCCATTGGTCGCGCCGTTCTTCAGCCGCACCTCGATCGGGTCAAGCTTCAGCTCGCGGCACATCTCGTCAACGAGACTCTCCACCGCGAAGGCCGCCATCGGCGAGCCCGGCGCGCGGTAGGCGGCGGCTTTCGGGCGGTTGGCGATCACTTCCACCGCCTCGTGCTTCAAGGCGGGGATGTCATAGCAGGCAAAGGCGCAGGGCAGCGCCTCGCCAATCGGGGACATGCCGCGGAACGCCCCGCCCTGCATCCGGAAATAGACCTGACCCGCCGTGATCGTGCCGTCGGTCTTCATGCCCAGCTTGACGTCCATCGAGGCCGAGGCCGTCGGCCCGGTCGCCCGCAGCACCTCGGACCGGCTCATCACCAGCTTGACCGGCCGTCCGCCCGCTTTTTTCGACAGCGCCAAGGACAGCGGTTCCATGAAGATCGTGGTCTTGCCGCCAAAGCCGCCGCCAATCTCGGAGGGCGTGACCCGCAGGTTCGCCGCCTCGATCCCGAGGACTGCCGCGCACATCCGGCGGATGTACCAATGGCCCTGGGTGCAGACCCACATCTCGCCGCGCCCATCCTCGCCCATCTGGCCGACGCAGGCGTGGGGTTCGATGTAGCCCTGATGGGTGGCCTCGGTCTTGTAGGTCTGCGCGCGCACGATGTCGGCGGCGGCAAAGCCCGCCTCGACGTCGCCATGCCCGAACTCCATGTAGCGGGCGACGTTGCCGTGCATGCCCTCCGGCACCGAATAATCCGCGACACCTTCGCGGATCACGGGCGCACCGGGGGCCATCGCCGCATCGACATCGGTCACATGCGGCAGGACCTCGTAGGTGACCTCGATCAGCCGCGCCGCGTCCTGCGCCAGAAGCGCCGAACTCGCCGCCACTGCCGCCACCGCGTGCCCGTCGTAAAGCGCCGTGTCCCCGGCCAGCGTGTTGTCCTGCAGGTTCAGATCCTCGCCCGTCAGCCCGGTCGGCAAGTCGGCCCGCGTCACCACGGCCTTGACCCCGTCCAGCGCCAGGGCCTTCGAGGCGTCGATCTTCACGATCCGCGCATGGGCATGGGGCGACCGCACCACGGCGGCATGCAGCATCCCCGGCAGGGAGAAGTCAGCCCCATAGCGCGCCCGGCCCGTCACCTTGTCCAGCCCGTCCGGGCGGTTGGGGCGGGTGCCGATCAGCTTGTATCCGGTCTTCACATCATCCCGTGCCATCACGCAGCTCCCCGATGATCCTGACGCATTTCCGCCGCCGCGTCCTGCACGGCCCGGATGATCTTGTCATAGCCGGTGCAGCGGCACAGGTTTCCGGCCAGCCAGTAGCGCACTTCGGTATCGGTCGGGTCGGGGTTCCGCTCCAGCAAGGCCTTCGCCGCGACCAGGATACCCGGAGTGCAATAGCCGCACTGCAAGGCCGCATGTTCGATGAACTTGCGCTGCAACGGGTGCAGCTCTTCCCTGGCCATGCCCTCGATGGTTTCCACCCGCTTGCCATTGGCTTCCGCCGCCAGCATCAGGCAGGAACAGACCAGCGTCCCGTCCACAGTGACCGAACAGGCCCCGCAGTCGCCGGTGCCGCAGCCTTCCTTGGTGCCGGTCAGGTCCAGCTGGTTGCGCAGCGCATCCAGCAGCGTCTCGCGCGGGTCGGCCAGGAACTCGACCGGGTCGCCGTTGACAGTGGTAGAGACGTGAATCTTGCTCATTTGCCCATTCCTTTCGCCCGGTCATAGGCGATCCTGGCCGCCCGGCGCGCGAGAACGCCCGCCACTTCGATGCGGAATTCTTTCGTCCCGCGCTTGTCGGAAATCGGCTTCGCCGCGCCTTCCGCCGCCTTGGCCAGCGCGGCCAAGGCCGCATCGTCCAGCACCGTGCCGATGATCGCCTGCGCCGCAGCTTCGGACAGGATCACGGTCGGAGCGACCGCGCCCAGCGCAACCCGCGCCTCCACGATCCTGTCGCCGTCCAGCCGCAGGCTGACCGCGCAGCCGACCACGGCGATGTCCATCTCGGTCCGCGGAATGAAGCGCAGGTAGCAGTCGCCCCCGTTCTTGCCCCGCGGCGGCAGGGTGATCGACGAGATCACCTCGCCCTTCGCCAGGTTGGTCTTGCCCGGCCCCGCCGGAACCGCCTCGACCGCGATCTCGCGCGTCCCGTTCGGCCCGGTCACCGTGACCGACCCCCGCCGCAATCAGCCCCGGCACCGAATCGGCGGCGGGCGAGCCGTTGCACAGGTTCCCCGCCAGCGTCGCCCGACCCTGCACCTGGGTCGAGCCGACCAGGTTCATCCCCTCGACCACGCCGGGCCAGTCGCGCACCAGGCCCTCGTGTCCGCCCAGCACGATCCCAGGCACCGCGATCCCGATCTTCCAGCCGCCGTCGGGCGTCTGCACGATCCGGTCGACGCCCGGGATATGCTTCAGGTCGATCAGGTCATCCGGCTGCACCATCCCGGCGCGCATCTGCACCAGGACATCCGTCCCCCCCGCCAGAAAGCGCAGGGTCCCGGTCGCCTTGGCCGCAATGGCCGCCGCATCCGCAAAGCTGGTGGGTGTATGGTATCGCATGTCGTCTCCCTGACCCTCTGGCAGGCGTTCCGTCGTCGCCGATTGCACATGACTTTGCTGCAGCCTGCAGCCCGCCGCAATGCCCCTGAGCGACGCCTTCAGTCTGTCGCCGACCTGAAGCGCAACGCAAGCGACATCTGGCGGCCCTGGCCCTGGCTGTCACCCAGCAACTGCCGCAGCAGATCGGCCACCGTGTTCTCGCTGAAGGGCGAGGCAAGGACAGGCGCGCCTTCCGCCTCGGCCTCGCTGACCGGGCCGCGAAAGGCGTAGGGCACCTCCAGACTGTGCAGGGCGATGCCGGCCGGAGTCCGCTTGAACCCGCGCGGTTCGTGGTGGATCAGCACGGCGCGCGGGGGTCTGATGACCAGCTCGGCCAAAGCCGCGCCGGGCGAGGGAAAGACGACGACCTCTGCGGCCGGGTCGTTCACCCGGATCGCATGGGCAAGATCGTCCGCGACGATCTGGTCGGGGTCGATGACGAAGTAGCGATTCTGCACTGATCTGCCCCTGGATCGTTGACGTTCCGCCGCCTGACCCTGAAGGTAAGTCCAGACAGCCGCATCAACCTGTGATGAGAGAAAGGTCAAAACCGATGACCAAAGTCACGGACTGCCTGGACTGCCCGTTGCGAAGCCGTCGGCTGTTCGTTCCGCTGACCGAAAGCGAGCTTGCCTTCCAGCGCCGCTTCAAGGCCGGTGAGCGGCTTGTCCAGGCCGGGGGCGACATCATCCTGCAGGGCCAGGCCTCGTCGTCGCTTTACACGCTGCTGTCGGGCATGGCGGTCCGGTCCGTCACGCTGGAAAGCGGGCAGCGCCAGGTCATCAGCTTTGTCTTCCCCGGGGACCTGATCGGTCTGCAATCGGGGATCATGGGCGAAGCGCGCCACACGGTCACTGCAGTGACCGACACCATCCTGTGCACCTTCCCCCGCGACCGGGTCTGGAAGCTGTTCCGCAACCAGCCCGCCCGCGCCTACGACCTGACCTGGATCGCAGCGGTCGAAGAGCATTTTCTGGGCGAGACGGTGGCCACCCTGGGCCAGCGTGACGCGACGCAGCGTATCGCCTGGGCGCTGGTCCGCATCTGGCGTCGGCTCGCCGCAATCGGTATGGACGACGGTGGCTCGGTGCCGTTTCCCTTCCGGCAGCATGACCTGGCGGACGCGGTCGGCCTTTCGGTCGTGCATACCAGCCGGGTGATCGTCGCCCTGCGCAACGGCGGGCTGGCGCGCATTGCGGGCAGGCGGCTGGAAATGCTGGATCATGCCGGGCTGTCCCGGCTGGCGCTCATGGACATGGAGAAGGAAGATGTGCGGCCGATCCTCTGACCGAAACACCCGGCAATGAAGGGGTTTCTTGCCGCACAGCTGCCCAGGCTGGTCTTCCTGCTGGCGATCCTTCCCGGCCTGGCGGTGACCGTTGCGGTCCACAGCGCCGCGGAACGCCGGATCGAGGCCGAGTTCCTGCGTGTCGCCGACCTTGCCATCGACCGGGTGGTGTCGCGGCTGCAGCAGCATGTCGTGGTGCTGCGCGCCGCCCGTGGTCTGCTGTCCGCCACCGGTGGCGGGGTCGCTCGGGACGAGTTCCTGCGTTTTCTCTCCTCGGTCGACATCCTGACCGAACTGTCGGGAGTCCAGGGCATCGGCTTTGCCCGGATGATCGCCAGCACCGATACTGCCCTGGCGGAAGAAGAGATGCGCAGGCACTACGGCCTGGACATTGCCGTTCGTCCCGCGACCGATCAGCCCTGGCGCACGCCCATCGTGCTTCTGGAACCCCAGAACGCCCGCAACAGCGCCGCCCTGGGCTTTGACATGTATTCCGAACCCTTGCGGCGCATGGCGATGGACCTGGCGATCTCGACCGGAGAGGCCCGGATGACCGCCCCGGTCGAACTGGTGCAAGAGATCACCAGCGACAAGCAGACCGGCTTCCTGATCTACCTGCCGTTCCAGAATACCGCGCCGCCGGCCGACATCCGGTCCGGCCCGGTCGAGGGCTTCGTCTACGCCCCGTTCCGTGGTGGCGACCTGATCCGGGCCGGGCTGGCGGTCGGTGCGCCGCTGCCCGTCGCGCTGCGCATCGTCGATGTCGAAGCCGCTGGCGCCCCGTTGTTCGACGACAGCGCCCAGGCGGGCGCCCTGTCGCTTCACCACAGCCGCAGCCTGGACATCCTGGGTCGGACCTGGCGCTTTGACGTCTGGTCCGACAGGGCGGACATCGGGCAGGTGCGGTACCTCGGCAGCGTCTTGCTGGGGCTGACCAGCTTCCTCTTCGCCGCTGCCGCCGCCTATGCCGTCGTCGCCCGCCAGAAAGAGGCGCTGCAAGCCCGGGCCGTCGCCGCCGCCGCCGCGCGCGAGGCGGAATACCGCGAGCTTCTGCTGCAAGAGATGAAGCACCGGATCAAGAACCACATCGCCCGCATCCAGTCGATCTCGCGGCAAAGCGCCAGGGGGGCGACGGACGTCAAGGTCTTTACCACCGCCTTCGACGCGCGCCTGCAGGCCATGTCCGCGGTGCAGGAGATTCTGGCGGGCAGCGCCGTGGCCCAGGCCGATGTCCGGGCCGTGCTGGTGAAGGAGTTGCAGCAAAGTCTGGATGCGACCGAGGTCCAGCACCTGATCGACGGCCCGCCGGTCCGGCTGGACGAACGTCAGGCCCATGCCTTTGCGCTGGTCGTGCACGAACTGCTTACCAACGCGATGAAATATGGCGGGCTTTCGGTGGGCGGGCAGGGGCTGGACATCCGCTGGTCGGTCCAGACCGAAGCCGGGTCTCCGCGGATCGAACTGCACTGGAACGAAAGGATCACTGGTCTTTCAACGCCGCCCGAAAGCGGCTCTGGCTTCGGGTCCCGGCTGATCGAGGCCAGCCTGAATGGCGAACTGCGCGGCAGCCTGACCCGCGACTATGGGCCCGAGGGCCTGGAGATCCGCATTTCCTTCCCGCTGGACCCGGCGCTGAACCGGGACCGCGCCTGAAAGCGTGGCCCGCGCCCGCCAGAGTGGGGGGCGCGGACCGGGTCTGCCGCCGCGAAGGGCTTTGATACAGCGGCCGACCGTTGCTTACTGCACCTTGTGTTCGGGCAGGGCTTCCAGCTCTTCCCTGGTCATGTTGACCCAGATGCGCACCGCGCCACCTTCGGCCTGCGCGACAGTCACCCGGTCCATCGGGATGGCGACCGAACGCGCGCCGATCCCGAGGAACCCGCCGACATCCAGGATCACGTCAGTCACCTGGCCCTCGCCCGTCAGGACAAGGTCCGAGACTTCGGCGATCGAGGTGTCGTCCGACCCGCGGACATCGGCGCCGGTCAGGAGCTCGGCGGTCAGGGTGTCACGCTCAATCACGGCATAGCCGTCGGGCAGGGTCATCGTGCCGTCCGATGCGATGGTCGGGACAGCTGGGGCCGCCCCTTCGGTCTGGGCTTCGGTTGCGGTGTCCGCGGCGACCGGAGCATCGGCGGGCAGCTCGGCATCGGCTGTGGTGCCGGTCATGCCCGGCACGATGTATTCCGGCGCGCCTTCCAGCGTCGCGCGGTCGGACTGCAGCACCAGGAACCAGTCGTCGGCGTCGGTGGCGTCATCCTGCACGATCCGCAATGCGGCCATGTCGACGGCAACCTGCCGTTCGCCCATGCCTAGGAAGCCGCCGATGTCGACCAGCACCGCGTCGACAGTGCCGTCGCGGCCCAGGATGATGTCGTGCACTTCGCCGATGTCTTCCCAGCCTTGCTGCACGCCCTGGTAGGCGTCGGCGTCAAGGGCGCTTTCGCTGGCATAGATGCGTGCGCCGATGACCTCCGATGCGGCAAGCGCCGGGCCAGCCGCTTCGGTCTGGAACGGAGAGGCGGCGTCCTGAGCCAGCGAAGGCACTGCGAAACCCGCCGCCAGAGCGGTTGTAAGTAGCAGAGTTTTCACGAGAATCTCCTTCTTCTCGATGATTGGTGCGGCACACAGGGCCGCTTGTGGATGTCCAACAACGTCTGCGGGAATGAGTTCCAGCCGAATTCGCCAGCCTCGCAGCGGCTGGCAGGAAATCGCGCATCAGACCATCTCGTCGGGGACCAGCGGGAAGGCGCGGCCGAAGTCCTCGGCCGATTTCAGGTCATAGGGCAGCAGGAACCCGCGCCGCAGGTCGGGGGCCAGCCTTGCGTTCCGCGCCGCCAGGCCCCACCACGCCTGAACCGCCCGCAAGGGATCGAAGAAATCCGTGGCCGCGTCGTTCGGCAACCAATGCGCCATCAGCCGCTGCCGCAGTCGCGCGACGTCGGTCGGACGTGTCAGGACCACGCCTGCCTCGGTATCCCAGCGCAGCGAACGACCGTTCAGATTGGCCGAGGAGACAATGGCCTGCGTGTCATCGAAGATGCTGACCTTCGCATGGATATAGACCAGCGGCGCCCCATGCAGTTGCGCCCGGCCCTTCGCCCGCGTCCGGCGAGGCTGCGCCGCCCCGCCGACGAACAGCCGCCGTCCGAAGCCACGGCGCAGGATGCGCAGGCACCTGGCCTGCAGAAACTCGCCCAGCCTTGCGTCCAGGCCGGTGGAGCCCTCGAACGCCACGTCATCCGGCGCGGCAGGCAGGATCAGGATCATCCGCAGATCGGGCTTGTCCCGCGCCGCCTTGGCCAGGCACCGCGCCAGTTGCCGGTCCCGGAAATACTGCGTCTCGACATAGATCAGCCGCTCGGCCCGGCTGATCGCATCGCGGTGCGCCGTCTCGATTTCGGCCACCGCCGGTTCGGGCGAAAGGAACCGCCATGCCCCCCGCCCGCGCCGCCGCGACAGCGTGCGCACAAAGCGCAGTCCGGCGCGATCCGGCGCCGGCTGTCCGGGGGGAACTCCCGCGATGATATCCTGGAATCCCAGCAGATGCTCTCGCGCGTCGCTTGCCACCGGGCCTTCCAGCATCAACTGCACATCGTGCCAAGTCTCATGCGCCGGCTGTAGGTGTTCGGGCGTATCATAGAATCGTTCGTCCAGATCCAGACCGCCGATGTATAGGCGCTTGCCGTCGAAGACCGCCAGTTTCTGGTGATGCGTGGCGGGATACAACGGTGGCACCACAAGAAGCCGGGGCCGTGGCATCTCGTCCTTGGCTACCAGCATCCGTCCGACCCCCGGCATTTCCCGGAGAGCGGTCAAACGATGCGACGCGACCTGCCGCCGCAGCCATCCCGCCACCCGAGCCAGCCGCGTCTTCACCACCGGCCAGAACAGAAGCCGCGGCCAGATGCCCGCCACCGCCGAATGCATCGCGGGCACGACCACCAGCTTTGCCGCCGGCCCGGCCATTTCCGCCGCCGCCCAGAACATCCTGACCGTCCGCCAGGTCGCCCGGTGCAGCCGGGGCCGCGCCACCGGATCGAAGTCCGACAGCACGATCCGCACCTCGACCCCCCGGCGCAATGTGTGGATGATCAGACTGAACCAGGTCGCGCCGATGGCAAGCGCCTCGGGGGACCGCAGCCTGGTCTTCAGGTCAAAGACCCGGAAGCCCGCCACGATCTCGTGCTGGGCGGACAGGAAGGCCCGTTCCAGCGCCGGATAGGCCTCTGCCGCCGTGACGAGGATCTCGACCGGCGGCAGGGTGGCGGGATGGCGGTGGATGGCGGCCTGCGGCACGGCGGTCTCCAGGACAGGGCGGTCTCCAGGATTGGGTCCGGGGCAACCCCGGCCCGCTGTCCCGGTTCCCGCCCCCTGCGTCCTCTCCCTGCGCCCGCCCCCTACGCCCTTAACGTCGCGGTTGACGAAAAGAACATCGCCTGGCTGACGGCGGACCGGACCTGCTCTTCCGTGTAGGGCTTGTTGATCAGGAACGCCGGTTCGGGCCGTTCGCCGGTCAGCAGACGCTCGGGGAAGGCGGTGATGAAGATCACCGGGATATTGCCGAACTGCGCCAGGATCTCGTTGACCGCCTCGACGCCCGAGGAATTGTCGGCAAGCTGGATGTCCGCCAGGATCAGGTCGGGCTTCTCGGCTGCGGCCATCTGGACCGCCTCATTGTGCGTGCGCGCGTTCGAGGTCACGCGGTGCCCCATCCCCTCGACGATCGCCACGATGTCCATCGCGATGATCGCCTCGTCCTCGATCACCAGGACCGAGCCGCGGACCGACCGCTCCATCTCTTGCACGGCGACGTCGATCAGGTGCCGCGCCTCGGAGGCGTCGACGCCCATGATCGCCGCCACCTCGTCGTGGTCGAACCCTTCCACCGTGTTCAACAGCAACGCCTCGCGCGAGTTCAGCGTCAGCCCGGCCATATGCGCCTGCGCGGCAGTGGACAGATCGTCCTCGGCATCGGTGACGGGCGCACCCGCGGTTGACCAGATCGAATGGAACACCGAGAACATCGAGACCTTCGGGTCAGGATGCGCGTCCAGCAGGGCAGGATCGGCGATGATCGATTCCAGGACTGCGATGGCATAGGTGTCGCCGCTGGACTGGTTTCCCGTCAAGGCCCGCGCATAGCGCCGCAGATAGGGAAGGTGTCGGGCCACCGTTGCGGAATGATCGACCGCTTCCTGTGCGAACATGAATCTTTCTCCCTGATTGCCTGATTCTTCGGGAACCAAACGCGCGACCCCACGTTCAGTTCCCGTCACAGCGAGAGATTTCTCCGGCTGCGTGATCGGTCGGAACCGGACATGGTGGGACGCGTTGGTGGCGCAGGTATTGGGAATGGGATGTCATGAAGAAGGATAAGGAGGGGGATGTGCCAAACCGGCAGGCCATCCGCGCGCAGATCGACGAGAACCTGAAAAGGGTCTATGCGGCCACGCTGAACGAGGAATTGCCCGACAGGTTCCGCGACCTGCTGGCGCAGCTGAAAGGCAGGACCACCGACAAGGGCGGACCGGAATGACTGCGGGCTTTCCCGCTCTTCATGCCGATCCCCGCGATCGGCTTGCCGGGGCGATCCCGAAGCTGCGGGCCTTTGCGATCAGTCTGGCGCGCGACGCCACGATGGCCGACGACCTGGTGCAGGACACCATCCTGAAGGCCTGGTCCAACATCGAGAAGTTCGACCCCGCGACCAATCTGGACGCCTGGCTGTTCACCATCCTGCGCAACACCTTCTACTCGTCGCTGCGCAAGACCCGCCGCGAGGTGCAGGACAGCGACGGCGTTCATGCCGCAAGCCTGTCGGTGAAGCCCGACCATGACGGCCACATGGCAATGCGGGAGTTCCAGAAGGCCTTCGACCTGCTTAGCCCCGAACACCGCGAAGTGCTGATCCTGGTCGGCGCATCGGGCTTTACCTGCGAAGAGGCGTCCGAAATGATGGGCGTCGCCATCGGCACGGTCAAAAGCCGCGCTAGCCGCGCCCGGAAACGTCTGGCAGAACTGCTGCACCTGAAAGACGGAGAGGACATGTTTTCCGGCACCGACGGAGCAACCCAGGCAGTCGTGATGCGCACGGCTGCAGCCGGATTTTGATCCGCCGCCTGAAAGCGCTGCTCTCGTTCAGCAGCCTTGGCGTGCGCCTTGGCTCGACCATCATCCTTGCGCTGATGCCGCTTGGGGTTCTGTCGGTCGTCCAGACCCGCGATGCGCTGCACCAGGTTGATGCGTCGACGCTGAAGGGTGTCGGCGGGGCGTCCCTGCAAGCCATGCGCGAGCAGATCGAGGTCATCAAGGAAGCGCAGGTCTCGGCACGTGTGCTGGCCTCGCTTGTCGCTCGTCCCACCGTGGGCGAGCCGTCCTGCGTGCAGCAGGTCACTTCGGTCAAGCGCGAGATCGCGCAGGCCACGGTGGTGGCCTATGTCCCGAAAAGCGGCCTTGTCACCTGCTCGTCCACCGGCAAGGTCCACGATCTTTCCGACAACGCCGAATTCAGGAAGATGCTGGAACTGCCCCAGCCCAGCCTGATCTATGACGCACATGGGCAGCTCTCGCAGCAGGCCGTGATCGGGGTCAGACACCCGGTGCTTGCCGCCGACGGAACCTTCATCGGCTTTGTGGTGATCTCGCTGGCCTATAACGCGCTGTCCGCCGGGGCCTATGGCGATTCGGTCGCGATGTGGAACCCGGTCTATTTCGCCTCGTTCACCGGGGACGGAAGGATCCTGGTCTCCTCCGAGCCGGATCTGCCGCCCGACACGGCAATTCCGGGCAACCATACCTTCGCCGAGCTTGCAGGATTGTCCGACACCTCGTTCTTCGTCAACGAGGGGACTTCCCGGCAGATCCTGTCGGTGGTCACGGTGGCGCCGAACCTGTTCCTCGTCTCGGTCTGGCGGCCGGACAGCGCCAGTTTCTTGACCAACGTGGCAGGCCCCTACCTGATGCCGGCGCTGACCTGGATCGCGGCCCTGGTCGCCGCCGCCTTCGCCTCGAACCGACTGGTCGTCCGCCACGTCCGCGCTTTGGCCCGGTCGATGACCGACTATGTCTCGTCGCGCCAACGCCTGCAGATTCCCGACATGGAGGGCGCCCCGGACGAGATCCAGCGCCTGCACGCCGCCTACGAGCTGATGATCCGCACCATCGAACAGGAAGAGGCCGAGCTGCAGAACCTTGTCGTCGACAAGGATGTCCTGATCCGCGAGGTCAGCCACCGCAGCGGCAACAGCCTGCAGATCATCGCGTCGATCATGCGGATGTACCGGCGCGAGGCTGCGGACCAGAAGCTGCGCTCGGTGCTGGACGGGTTGATCAACCGGGTGATCGCGCTGTCGTCGACCCACACCAGTCTTTACACGCTTTCCGGCCAGCGGGATGTCTCGGTGGACGAGATCCTGGCCAATGTCATCAAGCGCCTGAAGGAAATCCACGGGGTGGCGCTGGGCGTTGCCTCCAAGCGGCTTCAGCCCGTCCGCATCGACGCCGAGGCGGCCGTGCCCCTGGCCCTCGCCCTGGCCGAAGCGATCGGCTGCTACTTTTCGCGCGGGGGGCTGGGCACGGACGAGGTTTCGGTTTCCCTTGCAGAAAGCGACGGCACCATCCGGCTCACCGTCGAGGGGCCCGAGGTGGCAGAGCTTCTGCCGCACCTGACCGAAGGGCTGGTCTCGCTGCCGCAGCGGATGCTCAAGCAGTTCGCGTCGCAGCTTTCCGGGACGGTCAGCATCCGGCTGGAAGATGGCCGCGCGACAGTCGACCTGGTCTTTCCCCGGCGCAACCCGCTGCGGCAGACATGAAGAACCGGCCCGCAGCGGGGCCGGTCCGAGCTGCCGGGTGGGCGGTCAGTGGTGCCGCGCCGTCGTCTGCTGCTGCCCGGCGGCGGTAAGGACCGAGGCTGCGCTTTCGATGTCGCTCTTCAGGGCCGAGCCCAGCGTCTGCGCCAGTTCGCTGGCCTTCATCGCCTCGGTCCTTGCGGCGGCGATGGCGTCGTCCAGCAGCCGGTCCCGCGCTTCACCCATCAGGCGATCCTCGGTCTCGGTCTGCGGGAACAGGAAGGCCAGTGCCGCACCGGCCGCAGCCACCAGGGCCCCGGTCAGCAGCGGATGCTCTGCCACCTGCTCGCGGCCCTTCTCGGCCAGTACGATCCGGCCAAGATAGACCTTCTCGCGGGCCAGCAGGGCCTGGTCGCGCGCGGCATCCGTCAGCGACTCCAGCCCGCGACCCAGCGCCGTGCGCGTCTCGACGGCCAGCGCCGACATCACCTCGGCCCGGTGCTTGGCCAGTTGCGCCGCCGGGGCCAGACCGCGCCGCGCGGCGTCGTCGATCTGGCGCAGCAGCTGCCTGGCGTTCTGCCGCAGACCGCGCGCCTCGGTCAGCCAGTCCTCTTCCGGGTCCACCGGCTCGGGCGCGGGCGGGCCGCCTTCGTCCTCCCAGCGGGTCAGCGCCTCGAAGCGCGTGCCGGCTGTCACCGGAGTCACCACGGGCCGGTCCCGGTCACTCGTCGCCTTGCGCCCGAAGATCAGCGCCGCGATGGCCACACCGGCTGCCGCCGCCGCCAACGGATGCGCGCGCACCGCGCCGTCCACCCGCGACACCAGCGGTTGGGCCTGGGACATCAGCGCCGCCTTGCCCTCGGCAATCAGCGTGGCCGGGTCCAGACGCTGACGCAGCGCCACCAGGGCCTGCGCCAGCGCCTGCCGGTCGCGTTCCAGCGCCTGTTCGATCTCGGTCATGTTTCGGTCAGACATGTCGTGCTCCTGTCTCGTCAAGTCCGGCCTGCACCGCCTCCACGTCGCGGCGCAGACCCCGCAGCGCCCGGTCAGGCCAGATCCCGCGCAGCGTCAGCGCGGCCCGCCCCGCCAGCACCAGGATCAGCGCCAGCACGCAGAGCGCGCCGCCGACGATCAGCGCGGACCAGGCCGGACCAAGTCCCGTCGCCGCCAGCGCCGCCACGGCGGCTCCGGCCAGCACATTCAGACCGACCAGGGCAAGGATTGCCCCGACGGCAATCTTCACCAACCCGCCGACGGCGTGTTTCACGCCCTCGGTCGCCTCGGCCCTGGCCAGCATCAGCTCGCCCCGGACCAGACGGCCAAGGCTGCCGATCACTTCGGACAACAGCGTGCGGATGCCCTCCGACTCTGGCTCGGTTCCGCGCATCAGACCCGCGGCCCCTGGCCGTGATCGCTGTCACGCTCGGCCATCCGGCGCTTGCTGGACGACCGGATGAACCGTGCCGCCGCGAAACCGGCAACCGCCGCCGCCGCCATGAAGGCCCCCGGATGCCGCCTGGCCAGCGTCTTGACGTCCGCCGTCAGGTCCGCGACCGACCGCTGCCGCAGCGCGTCCGAGGCGGTGTGCAGACCCTGCGCGACCGAGGTCATCACCCGCGACTTCAGCGCATCGCCGTCGCTGTCAGCCGAGGCGCGCTCCAGCGTCGCCGCCAGCCGCTCGCCGACATCGGACAGGCTTTCGCGCGCCATGTCCGCCTTTTCGACCGCGACATCCTTCACCGCCGACAGAGTCGAACCCGCCCCGCTGACGATCGCCTCTTTCGTGTCCTGTGCCAGGTCCTGCGCCTTGCCGACGATGCTGCCCACGCGCGAACGGCCCTCGTCCATCGCATCCGACGCCGCATCCTTCACCGAGACGGCGGTGTCGCGGACCGACCTGCCGACGTCGTCGACGGTCTGCTGCACGGTTTCCGCCGCCGTCCGGGCCGCATCCAGCGCGGATTTGCCCAAGTCCTGGGCCTTGTCCTGGGCCTTGTCCTGG
>PNNE01000230.1 GCA_013824055.1 Rhodobacter sp.
AGCGGCCAGCTTCTCGGCCAGGGCACCGCCCATGAAATAGTGTTCGTCATCGTAGACCAGCACCGGCCCCGCGATCGTCGCTTCGGCGAAGACGTCGTCGGGTGTCAGCGCCAGCGGAAACTCTCCCGGCCGGATCGCATGGACCCCGACCCCGTCCCGCCGCCAGTGCGACCCTGTCGCCAGCACCACGTGATCCGCTGCGAACGCGGCCACATCCGCGGCACCCATCCGGCTGGCCGGGAACAGCGCCACGTTCGCCAGCTTGCCCATCATGTGCAGCCGCCAGTCCCGGACCCGCATCCAGGTCTGCAGCCCCGGCAAGGTCGCCTCGCGCAGCAGACGCCCGCCGAACTGGTCCGACGCCTCGGCCAGCGTGACGTCCAGCCCGCGCCGACCCAGCGTCAGCGCCGCCTCCAGCCCCGCCGGGCCGCCGCCGATCACCAGGGCCGTCTCGCGCTGCGGATGGACGGCAATCCGCTCGGGGTGCCAGCCGCGCCGCCATTCCTCGCCCATCGTCGGGTTCTGCGTGCAGCGCAAGGGAACGCCTTCGTTGTTGGCCGCCCGGCAGATGTTGCAGCCGATGCACTCCCTGATCTCGTCTTCGCGGCCGTCCCGGATCTTTGCCGGCAGGAACGGGTCGGCGATGGAGGGCCGCGCCGCGCCGATGAAGTCCTGCACCCCCCGCGTGATCTGGCTGACCATCCGGTCGGGCGAGGTGAAGCGCCCCACCGACACCACCGGCTTCGTGGTAAGCCGCTTCACGAAGGCGACGTTCTCTTCCTGAAACCCCTCGTCCGAAAACCGCGCCGACCGCGAATCATTGCCCAGCGCCCCCGCCACGTTCACGTCCCAGAGGTCGGGCAGCTCTGCCAGCATCTCGATGATCTCGCGGCCTTCGCCGTCCGAGGTGATCCCCTCTGGTCCGTGCAATTCATCCACCGCCAGCCGCACCGCCACTGCGCAGGTGTCGCCGACGGCCTCTTTCGTGTCCTCGATCATCTCGCGCAGCAGGCGCACGCGGTTTTCCAGCGACCCGCCATAGGCGTCCGAGCGGTGGTTGGTCCGGCGCGACAGGAACTGGAACGGCAGATAGTCATGCCCGGCATAGACATAGACGATGTCGAACCCCGCCCGCCTTGCCCGCAAGGCCGCCTCGCGCTGCCAGCCCCGGAAGGCGCGGATGTCGCCTGCGTCCATCGCCCGGGCCGTCGCGGGCAGGTGGTAGAGTGCCGGTTGCACGTCCGGTGCCAACCCCGGCACCCGCGTCATCCGGTTCGAGGCATGGGCGCCCCCGTGCCACAACTCGATCCCCGCCAGCGAGCCATGCGCGTGGATCGCCTCTGCCGTCAGCGCAAGGGGGGCGATGTCGTCGTCGTCCCAGAGCGTCAGGAAGGCATGGGGGCTGTCGTCCGAACTTGGATGGATCGAGCAGTATTCGGTGCAGACCACGCCCCAGCCGCCCTCGGCCTTCACGCCCCGCAGCGCGGCACCCGACTGCGGGCGCTGCCAGCCAAAGCCGGTGGCGTGCGGGGTCTGGTAGAAACGGTTCGGGGCGGTGACGGGGCCGATGCGGACCGGCTGAAACAGGATGTCAAAGCGCGGATCGCGGGGCATCGGGTCATCCTTGCTGAATGACCGTACAGTAAGGTTGCCCGGCGGCCTGTCAAGCGTCAGAAGGGCAGGGACAGCTGTGCCAGCGGGGGCTTTCTGACCGGCCGCCGCCCGTCGCGGTTGCCCGCGCGACTGGCGTGGCGCTGGACGATCTGACCGGCGACCTCGGCAAAGCCGGCCGACCGGCGCGCGGACCAGATCAGCTCTCGCGCCTCGCGCGCCGCAGAGGCGACATCGACGATCGGCTCGGGGTAGCGGTGGCCCAGAAGCCGCCGCGCCTCGGGCCAGAGCCAGGGTTCCTGCAGGAAGGCATCCGGCACCCCGGCCAGTTCCGGCAGCCAGCGCCGGGTGAAAGCGCCCGTGGGGTCCTGGTCCAGCCCCTGCTTCACCGGGTTGTAGATGCGCGGGATGTTGATCCCCGTCGTCCCGGACTGCATCTGCACCTGCGGCCAGTGGATGCCCGGCTCATAGTCGGTGAACATCCGCGCGAGGTGCTGCCCCGTCGCCCGCCAGTCGAGCCACAGGTGATAGGAGGCGACCGAGATCACCATCGCCCGCATCCGGAAGTTCAGCCACCCCGTTGCCCGCACATAGCGCAGGCAGGCGTCCAGGAACGGCAGCCCCGTCTCGCCATTCTGCCAGGCCGCCAGCCGTGTCGCATCCATCTCGCGCGGGCGCGTCACCGCGACGGGATGCAGGTCGCGCAGCTCGATCGAGGGCTGGTCCTCCAGCTTCTGGATGAAGTGATCCCGCCACGCGAGTCGCGACTGGAAACTGGACAGCGACCCGCCCCACTTGCCCCCCGGCTTCTCTGCCTGCCGGGCCGCCGCGGCCTGCACCACTTCGCGGATCGACAGGGTGCCTTGCGCGAAATGCGGCGACAACCGCGAACAGGCGCGTTCGGCGGACAGGGGCGAGGACATGGCCACCCGGTAGGGTTCCCCCCGGCGCAGAAGGAACGACTCCAGCAGGTCCAGACCCCGTGCCCGCCCGCCAAGCTGGCGGTGCGGGCAGGGGTCCGGCGCCAGCTTCAGGGCGCGGGCCGTGGGGATCAGTCCCGGCTCCACCCCCTGGACCGCCCGCAGGGCAGGGACCGGCAGCACTGGCAATGCCATGAACCCATCGCGGCTGGCGGCCCAGATGTCCCGCGTCGGCAGGCGCCGCACCACGCCGGACTGCGGCACCTCGGACCACGCGACCCCCGCCGACCGCGCCCAGGCGGCGACCCGCCGGTCGCGACCGTAGGTCCAGAGGGTCCCCGTTTCCTCATGGCTGACGATCCGGGTGATCCCGTGCCGTCGGCACAGCGCCTCCAGCACCTCGACCGCATCGCCGACCCGCACCACCAGCGGCGCGCCGACCCCCGCCAGAGCCTCACGCAAGTCGGCCAAGCCTTCCGCCACACCCTCCCACTGCCGGGCCGAGGCGTCGGGTTGCGCCCACAGCTCCGGCTCGACCACATAAACCGGCAGGACCGGCCCCAGACCAGCGGCCAGAGTCAGTGCGGGATGGTCATGCAGGCGCAGGTCGCGCTTCAGCCAGACGAGAACATTCATGGAACATAGATGTAGCTGCGCGCGCGGATTCGTAAAGCGGCAAAAGACTGTTACCGGCCTGCCCCTTGCGCCGCGCGCCATTCCCCGTAGCTTCTGCCGGAAATGGAGCGCCCAATGACCGAGCAGAAGACCGTCCGCCTTTCCGACTACCAGCCCTACACCCACCTCGTCGAAAGCGTGGACCTGACCTTCCGCCTGGCACCCTTGGCGACGCGTGTGTCGGCGCGGCTAAGGCTGCGCCCGAACCCGGCACGCCCCGGTCGCCACGACCTGCGCCTGGATGGCGAGCGGCTGACGCTGATCTCTTGCACCGTCGATGGCAGGGCCGTCACCCCGACTGTCGGACCTGACGCGCTTGTGCTTGCGGCGCAGGACCTGCCGGACGGCTCTTTCACGCTGGAAACCGAAGTCGAGATCGCTCCCGAAACGAACACCGCGCTTGAGGGCCTGTACATGTCCCGCGGCATGTACTGCACCCAGTGCGAGGCCGAGGGGTTCCGCAAGATCACCTACTATCCCGACCGCCCCGACGTGATGAGCCGCTTCAAGGTCAGGATCGACTCCGACCTTCCGGTCCTTCTGTCCAACGGCAACCCCGCCGCCAGCGGCAAGGGCTGGGCCGAATGGGACGACCCCTGGCCCAAGCCCGCCTACCTGTTCGCCCTGGTCGCCGGCGACCTGCGCGCCCATTCCGCCCGGTTCACCACCGCCTCGGGCCGCCCGGTCGACCTGAACATCTGGGTCCGCCCGGGGGATGAGGACCGCTGCGCCTATGCGATGGACAGCCTGATCCGCTCGATGCGCTGGGACGAAGAGGTCTATGGCCGGGAATACGACCTTGATGTCTTCAACATCGTCGCCGTCGACGACTTCAACATGGGCGCGATGGAGAACAAGGGGCTGAACATCTTCAACTCCCGCTATGTCCTCGCCTCGCCCGAGACCGCCACCGACGACGACTATTACCGGATCGAGGCGATCATCGCCCACGAATACTTCCACAACTGGACCGGCAACCGCATCACCTGCCGCGACTGGTTCCAGCTTTGCCTGAAAGAGGGCCTGACCGTCTTTCGCGACCACCAGTTTTCTGCCGACATGCGGTCCGCCGCCGTGCGCCGGATCGAGGATGTGGTCACGCTGCGCAGCCGCCAGTTCCGCGAGGATGACGGCCCGCTCGCCCATCCGGTCCGGCCCGAAAGCTTTGTCGAGATCAACAACTTCTACACCGCCACCGTCTACGAGAAGGGGGCCGAGGTCATCGGGATGCTGAAGTCGCTGGTCGGGGACACCGCCTACAAGCGCGCGCTCGACCTCTACTTCGACCGCCACGACGGCGACGCGGCGACCATCGAGGATTGGCTCAAGGTCTTCGAGGACGCGACGGACCGCGATCTCACCCAGTTCAAGCTCTGGTACTCCGAGGCCGGCACCCCGCGCCTGAAGGTCGAGGAGGCCTGGGACGACGGCGTCTACACCCTGACCTTCGCCCAGGTGAACCCGCCCACCCCCGGCCAGCCGGAAAAGCAGCCGAAGGTGATCCCGATCAAGGTCGGCCTTCTGAACCCCAACGGGGACGAGGTCGTGCCGACGATCATGCTGGAAATGACGCGCGCGACGCAGTCCTTCCGCTTCGAGGGTCTTGCCGCCAGACCGGTGCCGTCGATCCTGCGCGACTTCTCGGCCCCCGTGGTGCTTGACCGCAAGCCCGCGCCCGGCGAACGCGCCTTCCTTCTCGCCCATGACACCGACCCTTTCAACAAGTGGGAGGCGGGCCGCGGGCTGGCCAAGGACGTGATGTCCGAGATGGCCCTGAAGGGCGCGCCGGTCCGCTCGGACTGGCTGGATGCCCTGGCCGCCGTCACCTTCGACGACACGCTCGACCCCGCATTCCGGGCGCTTTGCCTGCGCCTGCCGGGCGAGGACGACATCGCCCAGACCATCCATGCAATGGGTCGGATCCCCGATCCCGCCAAGATCCACGCCGCCCGCCGCGAGATGGCGGGGGCACTCGCGATCCGGCTTGGTGAGGGTTTGGCAAGGCTTTACAAAGAGTTGGACGACAACGCCCCATTCTCGCCCTCGGCCGCGCAGGCCGGTCGCCGCGCGTTGAAACTCGCGGCACTCCAGCTTCTGACGCGCCGCGACGGCGGCAAGCTGGCGGCTTCGGCCTTTGCCCGCGCCCGCAGCATGACCGAGGAGATCGGCGCCTTGTCGGCGCTGCTGGCGGTGCATCACGGTCAGGCGGAACTGACCAGCTTCGCGGCCCGCTGGGGTCGAGATGCCAACGTGATGGACAAATGGTATGCGCTGCAGATCGCCACGGCCGAACCGGGCGACGCCCCGGCCCTGACTGCGCAGCTGATCCAGACCCCTGGCTTCGACTGGAAGAACCCCAACCGCTTCCGCACCGTGATCGGCGCCCTGGCCGCCAACCATGCCGCCTTCCACCACCGCTCGGGCGCGGGCTACAGACTTGTCGCCGACTGGCTGCTGAAGCTTGACCCCTTGAACCCGCAGACCGCCGCCCGCGTCTCGACCGCGTTCGAGACCTGGCCGCGCTATGACGCGACCCGCCGCAAGCGGGCAAAGGCGCAACTGGAGCGGATGCTGGCGTCACCCGGCCTGTCAGGGGACCTGCGCGAGATGGTGGAACGGATGCTCGGCGCGGGGTAAGGCCTTACGTGGCCTGGCAATAGGGCTGCCGGCTGGTCCAGGCGGACATGGACGACCGCTTCTCGCTGGACCGCAACGGGGCCCAGTCGCGCCCGATGCCGCGATTGCCGCCGCCGGCGACCAGACCATCCTTGGCGACCTGGGTCGACATGATCTCGACCGCGCATTCCAGGTTCTGTTCGCCGTCCTTCAGCTCACCGACCGAGGTCGCCTCGCAGCCGTAGTTCCGCGCGGTGCGGGGGTCGATCTGCATCAGCCCGATCCAGCGCCCGCCACCGCCCGACGCCCGTTCGTTCCAGGTGCTTTCATACTTGGCCACCGCCGAAAGCAGTCCCGCCCAGAAGGCGCGACGCTCTTCCACCGATGCCTCCTGATAGCCGGGGCACCAGGTTTCGATGTCGGCGGGGACCCGCTCGGACAGAAGCTGATCCTTGGTTGACAGCGCCGTCAGCGTCGATTCGGTCCATTCGACGGCTTCGGGATGATGATCCCACTGCATCGGAGGCGCCACCAGGGACATGGCCTCCTCAGGTTTGGTCTGGACGCAGCCAACCAGCGAAACGGTTGCACAGACACCGAAAATCACACGCAGCAGCATGAGCAAGTCACCTGAATATCACCGCATTTCCATTTTTCCGCCCTGATCCCGCGTCACTCTTGACGCTGGATCGGGCGCAACCAGCCCGGAGGGGCAAGCCGATGCTAGTTACACCGTCACTGTTGCATGTGAAAACCCGCACGGGTCGCAGTCAGCAAGAAGACGCCGTTCTGCTGCGGCTGCAGGCGGGAACGACCGTCGACATGCTGGACGGGTTGACCGCCGATCAGGTCCTGGGCCGGGTCGATGTCCCGGTCATGCGGACCGGCCCCGAAAAGACCGAATGGCAGTGCGTCCGCGACGACCATGCCGCGATGGCTGCGGCGGGCGAATGGCCCGATCTGCTGGAAGCGCTGCGCTACACCGACCAGGAACGGATCATGGCCTCGGGCGGTCGCCGCGTGGCCCCCCTGATCAGCGAGGGCATGCGCTCGGGCCTGACCAGCGCCATCGCACGTGCGGACTGGACATCGGCCGTGGCCGAACTTGCCATTCTGGAGGACGTCTGCAACCGCAACTCCAAGGATTACTGCGCCGCGCAGATCCTGGCCCAGGCCCATGTCGACCTTGCCAACGCCAAGCGCAGCCCGACTGCCGCGCAGCTCTCCCGCAACGCCTGGGCCGAGGCTGCCGCGCATTACGCCGCGGCCGAAGACCTGGTCACCCGCTTCGATCCGATCGAAGAGATGTCGCCCATGCTGGCCGCCACCCGCTATGCGCTGGTCCCAGGGATCGAGGATGGCGGTGCGGTCTGCCGCGACTGGTACGAGGACTGGGTCGATCTTGACCCCGAGGATGCCGAAGCCCATGCCGCCCATGCGGTCAACATGCTGCCCGGCTGGTACGGTTCGCTTGCCGCGTTCGAGCGTGAGGCCCGCCGCGCCGTCCGCATGACCGAGGGCGTCACCGGCAAGGCCGCCTATGCGATCTTTCACATCGCGGCGGTCGAGGCCTTTGGCGACCTGTCGCCGACGCTGGACCACGAAGTCTTCTTCGAGGCGCTGGGCGACTACCAGTCCACCACCGGCTGCCAGATCCGCGCCAACGTCGCGGCGCATCTTCTGGCCGACATGGCGATGGGCTTTCGCAAGGCCGGACCGACGGCCGCCTGGCACCTGACCAAGACGCGGGCCGCGCTGTCCGACGTGCTGTGGAACCGCCTGCGCGAAATCCAGCTTGATTGCTGGGACTCGGGCAACCAGACGCTGGCCTTTGCGATGGCCGAGGTTTTCGGACCCGCGCTGAAGCGTGGCGCCCGCATCGTGCGGCGCGGCGACGGCCTTGGCACTCTGGTCCGCCGGACCTGAGCGGCCAGCCTCACCCTCTTGCCCTGCCGGTCCTTGCGGCCTAAACCCGGCCTCAAGTCCATCCGGAGGCACGCCATGCTCGACCTGACCTACTCCGCGCCCACGCCCAAGGTGATCGCCGGGGCCAGGCATGACTGGGAACTTGTCATCGGGATGGAGATCCACGCCCAGGTTTCCTCGAATGCCAAGCTCTTCTCCGGCGCCTCGACCACCTTCGGGGCGGAACCCAACTCCAACGTCGCCTTCGTCGATGCCGCGATGCCGGGGATGCTGCCGGTGATCAACGAATTCTGCGTCGAGCAGGCCGTCCGCACCGGCCTGGGCCTCAAGGCGCAGATCAACCTGACCTCGGCCTTCGACCGCAAGAACTATTTCTACCCCGACCTGCCGCAGGGCTACCAGATCAGCCAGCTTTACCACCCGATCGTGGGCGAGGGTGAAGTGCTGGTCGAAATGGCGCCGGGTGTCGCCCGCCTGGTCCGGATCGAGCGCATCCACCTGGAACAGGACGCCGGGAAATCCATCCACGACATGGACCCGAACCTGTCCTTCGTCGACTTCAACCGCACCGGTGTGGCCCTGATGGAGATCGTCAGCCGCCCCGACATCCGCGGACCCGAGGAGGCGGCGGCCTATGTGACCAAGCTGCGCCAGATCCTGCGGTATCTGGGCACCTGCGACGGCAACATGCAAAGCGGCAGCCTGCGCGCCGACGTCAACGTCAGCGTCTGCCGCCCCGGACAGTACGAGAAGTATCAGGCCACCCAGGACTTTTCGCATCTGGGAACCCGCTGCGAGATCAAGAACATGAACTCGATGCGGTTCATCCAGGCCGCCATCGACCATGAGGCCCGCCGCCAGATCGCCATCCTCGAGGACGGCGGCAAGGTCGTGCAGGAAACCCGGCTTTACGACCCCGACAAGAACGAAACCCGCTCGATGCGGTCCAAGGAAGAGGCGCATGATTACCGCTACTTCCCCGACCCCGACCTTCTGCCGCTGGAGATCGAGCAGGCCTGGGTCGACGGCATCCGCCTTGCCATGCCCGAACTGCCCGACGCCAAGAAGGCCCGTTTCATGGCCGACTACGGCCTGACCGACTATGACGCCAACGTCCTGACCGCCGAACTTGAGAGCGGCCGCTACTTCGACGCTGTCGCCAAGGGCCGCGACGGCAAGATGGCGGCGAACTGGGTCATCAACGAGCTGTTCGGGCGGCTGAAGAAGGAAGGCCACGACATCACCGCAAGC
This sequence comes from Rhodobacter sp., assembly GCA_013824055.1. Lineage (GTDB taxonomy): Bacteria > Pseudomonadota > Alphaproteobacteria > Rhodobacterales > Rhodobacteraceae > Tabrizicola. The sequence goes on from PNNE01000230.1 coordinate 9,000, forward strand.
CCGGTTTCGGCTGCGCAACTGGGCGGGATCATCGACCTGATCGCGGCCGGCACGATCAGCGGCAAGATGGCCAAGGACCTGTTCGAGATCGTCTACAGCGACGGCGGCGACCCCGCGGCCATCGCCGAGGCCCGCGGCATGAAGCAGGTCACCGACACCGGCGCGATCGAGAAGGCCGTGGACGAAATCATCGCGGCCAATCCCGAGCAGGTGGCAAAGGCCAAGGCAAATCCCAAGCTTGCCGGCTGGTTCACCGGCCAGGTCATCAAGGCCAGCGGCGGCAAGGCCAACCCCGCCACGGTCAACGCGCTGGTGGCGCAGAAGCTGGGGCTGTGAGGTCAGGCAAGGATCATCCTTGATGCTTTCACCAACCGGGGAACCAGGGTTCCTGGCGGCTGTGCCCCTGGCAGACCTGGACTCCGGTCGGCACGCCCTCAGAAAAAAACTCAAAGTTCGATCCGGTCCGGACGTGTACGGGTTGACGGGTGATTCTTCCCTGCAGTATTGAGGTTTCGGATACCCCGAGAAAAGCCCGATCCGGCCCCTCGGAGTGCTTGGTGGGTTCGTCGGTCTGCTAGGGTAAGCCTCTGAGAAATCTCAGAAAACCCGGGGGCGGTTAGCTCAGTTGGTAGAGCGTCTCGTTTACACCGAGAATGTCGGGGGTTCGAGTCCCTCACCGCCCACCATCCGCCCGGACCCTTGGCCCCGGCCATTGATGCGGATCAAGGTCCGGGCTTGTCCTGCAGGGTAGGCTGGCCGTCCGAAAGGTTCCCTCATGCCCGACGCCAGCGACATCGTCTTTCGTGCGACCGGCCTGACCAAGGTCTACCGGAGCGGTGCGCTGGAGGTGCATGCCTTGCGCGGGATCGACTTTCAGGCCCGCAAGGGCGAGTTCATCGTCATTCTGGGTCCTTCGGGGTCGGGCAAATCGACCTTCCTGAACATTGTCGGCGGGCTGGACCGTGCAAGCGGGGGCCAAGTCTGGTTCGAAGAGCACCAGCTGACCGCGCTGGATGAGGGGCAGCTGACCCAGTATCGGCGCGACCATGTGGGTTTTGTGTTCCAGTTCTACAACCTGGTCCCCAGCCTGACCGCGCATGAGAATGTCCAGCTGGTGACCGAGATCGCCCGCCACCCGATGCGGGCAGACGAGGCGCTGGCGCTGGTCGGGCTCCAGGACCGGGCCAACCACTTTCCGGCGCAGCTTTCCGGGGGCGAGCAGCAGCGCGTCGCCATCGCTCGGGCCATCGCCAAGAACCCCGAAGTGCTGCTGTGCGACGAGCCGACCGGAGCCCTGGACAGTGCCACCGGCATCAAGGTGCTGGAGGCGCTGACCCAGGTGAACCGGGCCGTGGGCGCGACGACGCTGGTCATCACCCACAACGCCGCCATCCGCGACATCGCCGACCGGGTGATCCGCTTTGCCGACGGGCGGATCGTGGAGGAGACGGTCAACACGGTGAAAAAGCAGCCCTCGGAGGTCGCGTGGTGATCTCGCCCCTCCGCCGCAAGGTCCTGCGCGACCTGCGCCGCCTCTGGGCGCAGGTGCTGGCCATCGCGCTGGTGCTGGCGGCGGGGGTGGCGACGCTGATCCTGGGCAACGGGGCCTATGCGTCGCTGTCCGAGACGCGGGCGCACTATTACGACGAGAACCGCTTCGCCGATGTCTTCGCCGACGTGACCCGCGCGCCACGGGCGCTGCTGGGCGAGGTGGCCGAGATCGAGGGGGTGCTGGACGCCGAAGCCCGGATCGTGAAGCTGGGTCTGCTGGACCTGCCGGGCATGGTCGAGCCGGGGTCGGTCCTCTTCGTCTCGCTGCCGGAAACGGGTGGGCTGAACCGGCTTTACCTGCGGCAAGGCCGCCTGCCGGACCCGCTGGCGGCCAGGGAGATCGTGGTCAGCGACGGCTTCGCCGCGGCACATCGGTTGGGGCCGGGGGATCTCTTGCCGGTTCTGATGAACGGCCAGCGGCGGGACCTGACGATCACCGGCGTCGCCCTGTCGCCCGAGTTCATCTATGCGCTTGGCCCCGGCCAGATGATGCCCGACCCGCGCCGCTTTGGCGTGGTCTGGGCCCCCCGCTCGGCGCTGGAGGCGGCTTATGATCTGGACGGCGCCTTTTCCAACCTGGTCCTGAAGCTGGCCCCCGGAGCCAACCCCGACCGGGTGATCGAGGCGCTGGACCGCTTGACCGAACGCTATGGCGGGGTCGGGGCCACGGGGCGGGCCGACCAGATCAGCCATGCCTTTCTGGATGCCGAGCTGCAGGCGCTTTGGGCGATGGTGCGGGTGCTGCCGCCGATCTTTCTGCTGGTCGCCGCCATGCTGGTGAACATGACGCTGTCGCGGCTGATCACTCTGGAACGCGAGCAGATCGGGCTGCTGAAGGCCATCGGCTACAGCTCGCGCGCGGTGGCGCAGCATTACGTGGAATTCGTCCTGCTGATCGCGGTGGTCGGCATCGGGATCGGCTTTGCCGCCGGGGCCTGGCTGGGGTCCGAACTGGCGCAGATCTATGCGCGGTTCTTCACTTTCCCCTATCTTGTCTTCACCCGTGACCCGCAGCTTTACGGGCTGGCCGCAGTCATCACCCTGGCCGCCGCCGTGGCAGGAGCGTTGTACGCGGTGCGGTCGGTGGTGAAGCTGCCCCCGGCCGTCGCGATGTCCCCGCCCAGCCCCGTGGTCTACCGCAAGCGTGGGGCCTGGGTCCGCCGCCTGCTGAACCTGCGCCAGACCGGCGTGATGGTCGCGCGCCACCTGATGCGGTGGCCGTTCCGGACCGCCAGCTCCACTCTGGGCGTGGCGATGGCGGTGGCGATCCTGGTGGCCTCGCTCTGGCCGTTCGGGTCGATCGACCGGATGATCGACGTCACCTTCTTCCGATCCGAACGCCACGACGCGCAGATCGTCTTCGGCACGCCCGAACCCCTTCGCGCAGTCTTTGCCGCACAAGACATGCCCGGCGTGATGGTCGCCGAACCCTTCCGCCAGGTCGCGGCGACGATCAGCCACCGGGGCCGCGAAAAGACCCTGGCGATCACTGGCCGCCCGGCCGAGCCGCGCCTGTCGCGCGTGCTTGACGCAGGCCTGCGTCCGATGCCGATGCCCCAGGCCGGCCTGATCCTGTCCGAGGCGCTGGCCAAGACCCTGCAGGTCCGCCCCGGCGACCAAGTGACCGTCGCGCTGCAAGAGGGCCGCCGCAGCACCGTCACGCTGCGGGTCAGCGCGCTGTCGGTGGGCTACATGGGCCTTGGCGCCGCGATGGAGATCGGGGCGCTGAACCGGCTGATGGGCGAGGGGGCGCTGATCTCGGGCGTCAACCTGATGATCGACGACGCCCGCGCGGCCGAATTCTATGCCGCCGCCCGGACCACTCCGAAGACCGAGCTGATCGGCGTCACCAGCCTGATGCTGTCCCGCTTCCGCGCGACGCTGGCGGAAAATATCACCGTGATGGTCACCGTCTATGTCGTGCTGGCCGGCATCATTGCAATCGGCGTCGTCTACAACTTCTCGCGCATCGCGCTGTCCGAACAGGGCCGGGAACTCGCCAGCCTTCGCGTGCTGGGCTTCACCAACCGTGAGGTTTCGGGCGTGCTCTTCGGCGAACTGGCCACCGTGGTCCTGCTGGCGCAGCCCTTGGGCTGGCTGATCGGCTACGGCATCTCGGCGGCGATGGCGGCGTCCTTTTCCTCGGACCTCTACCGCGTGCCATTCGTGGTTGAACGCGATGTCTTTGCCATCGCCAGCCTTGTGGTCTGCGCCGCCGCCCTGGTCTCGGCCTGGGCGATCCGGGGGCGGATCAACAATCTCGACATGATCGAAGTCCTGAAGACACGGGAGTAGCCAATGCGCCGCCTGATCCCCATCGCCTCCGTCCTTGCCGTGCTGGCCTTCCTGGTCTGGGCCTTCCTGCCGCGCGCGGTGGAGGTGGAACTGGCCGACGTCGTCCCGCGCCCGCTGGAGGTCGTGGTCGAAGAGGAAGGCGAGGCGCGCATCCGCGAGGTCTTCACCGTCTCGGCCACCATCGCTGGCAAGTTGCAGCGCATCGGGCTTCATGCCGGGGACGAGGTGAGCGAAGGCGAGCCGGTGGCCAGCATCGGCCCGGCGGCGCCTGTCCTGCTGGACAGTCGCGCGCGTGCAGTGGCCGAAGCGGCGGCAGCGGCGGCGCAGGCCGCGACCGAGTTGGCCCGCGCCCAGCTTGCCCAGGCCGAAGCCAGCCGGGATTTCGCGCAAGGCGAGGCGAACCGGGCGGTGGCGCTGTTCCAGAAGGGTGCCATGTCCGCCCGGGCCCATGACACGGCGATCCGCGAACAGCGGACGGCGGAAGCTGCGGTCGCCAGCGCGGTTGCGAACCTTGCCGTGCGGGAAAAAGAGCTGGAAAGCGCGCTTGCCATGCTGCGGCCGGACGCGCCGGGCAATGGCTCGTCCTGCTGCGTGGACATCCTGGCGCCGGTGTCGGGCAAGGTCCTGCGGGTCCTGACCGAAAGCGAGCAGGTGGTGCAGCCCGGCACGCCGATCCTGGAACTGGGCGATCCCGGCAACCTGGAAATCGTGGTCGAGCTTCTGTCCCGCGACGCCGTGCGGGTGGCCGAAGGCGCTGCGGCCACGGTCTCGGGCTGGGGCGGTCCCTCGGTCGCGGCCCAGGTGGAGCGGGTGGAACCTTCGGCGGTCACCCGCGTCTCGGCGCTGGGGATCGACGAGCAGCGGGTGACGGTGGTGCTGCGCCTGACCGGAGCGCCCGACGCCTGGCAGGGGCTTGGCCACGGCTTCCGGGTCATCGCGCGGATTGCGCTCTGGCGCGAGGAGGGGGTGCTGACCATCCCGGTCGGTGCCCTGTTCCGCGACGGCCCGGACTGGGCGACCTATGTGGTCCGCGACCGCCGGGCCGAGGTGCAGCGCATAGTGCTGGGAGAGCGGAACGAGGACTACGCCCAGGTACTGGAAGGTCTGGCGGCTGGTGACCGGGTGATCCTGCATCCGTCCGATCAGGTGGTTCCGGGGGTCAGCGTCGTGCCTCTGCCGCAGTAGTCAAAGCACCGACCACAGCACGGCAAGGCCCGCCACCACGAACACCGCGCCCGCACCGATCATGTAGCCCATGTAGTCCTGCCAGAAGCCGGACCGACCGGCGGCGACGTGATGGGTCAGCGGACGGGTCTGCGGCTTTGGCGGCGCGTCGGTCAGGGCGGCGGGCAGGGGGCCACCTTCCTCGGCAATGCGGATCCAGTCCAGCCAGTCGCCGGCCGACTGGATGCGGTCGCGCGGCATGACGCGGACGGCCTTGTCGATCGCTTCGAGGAAGCCCCTGGGATAACCCGCGATCCGTCCGGCCAGCGGCACGTAGGGATCAGGCTCGCCTTCGGCCACGCGCGCGAGACGGCGCTGGCTTTCCGGCGGGGCCTGGCCGGTGATGACATGGTGGAAGGTCGCACCCAGCGAATAGAGGTCGCTCGCCGGGCTTTGCTCGGCCCCGGTCAGGTAGAACTCCTGCGGCGAATACCCTTCCTTGATCACCCGCCGCCCGGTCAGGACCCGGGTCGCGCGGGCAACCTGTTCGCTGGCGGCGCCAAAGTCGATCAGGATCGGATTGCCGGCCTTGTCGATCAGGATGTTGTCGGGCGAGATGTCGCGGTGCAGGATGCCGACCTGGTGGATGAATTCGACCGCCGACAGCATCTTCTTCAGCAGACCGACGACCTGTTCGGGGGTAAAGGCCTGATCGGTGGAATCCAGGATGTCGTGCAGATCGCGACCGTCGATGAAGTCGATCGCCATGTAGGCGGTGTCGTTGTCCTCGAACACCTGATGGACGCCGACGATGTTCGGATGCACCAGCCGTGCCAGGCTTTTCGCTTCGGCCAGGAAACTGTCGACGAACCCCCGGAAATCGCCCTGATGCTTGCGCGACCGGGCGCGGACAAAGCTGGTCGACCGGCGGCAGAGCGTGTTCGGGAAACACTCCTTGATGACCACCGTCCGGTCCAGGCTGTCTTTGGCCAGATAGGTGATCCCGAAGCCGCCGCTGTTCAGAAAGCCGATGATCGTGTAGTGCCCGCCCAGCAGCTGGGTCCCCGGCTTCAGATCATCGGCGAACGCGTCCGGATCGACGCGGCCCAACTCGGCTTCGAGCTGATTGCTGATCTGTGTCGGGCTTTGCGTCACTTGTCATTCCCAAAATTCAGGATACTCATCACCTGCCTGCCGCGGAAGAATGGTCCCGCGCGCCAGCATCACCGAACTTGCTTTCCCTTGGGTAAATCGCCTCAGACTGCGCCCCGATGCGACCTGCCCGCAAGTCATTCTACGCAATCCGCCCTTTGCCGCGCAAACCTGCAACGCACGCACCTGACTGCGCAAATTCGCACATTTCCCCGTTCCTGCCTGGGCATCATTGGGTGCGGAGCCGCAACGCATTGATAGGACGGGGAAAAAGCGGACAGCAGGCCCGGTCTGCCGGTCGTTTCAAAGAAACCCACTGTGACAAAATCGTCTGCGATCCCAGTGGGATGCGCCGCTATCCTGCCATGAATTCGCCTGTAGCGCGCAGAAGATGGCCCGCTTTCAGCCCATGATTGCAATCGGTTTCAGGGTCAATCCCTTCAAAGCGATTCGATTTGTTCATTCAGCTGTCCAGGTTTCCGGCGCCTGATCCGGGCGCAAGATCTGGAAACTGCGGGCGGAAAGGGTCAGCCAGTCACCCTCGGTCCCGTCCGGCCAGAGCACCCGCATCTCGGCCGCAGCAGAGGTGCCCAGCCCGAAATGCAGCCACCCGACCGAGCCCGAGACATGCCCCCCGCCCGAGGCGATCTCGTGCCGTTCGACCTTGTCGCCGCGCCGGATCTCGATGACCGATCCGATGGCATCGCGATTGGGGCCGTCCTGCTGCAGGCGGACCTGGACCCAGCCGCCGTCCAGCGCCCCGGTCTGCCGCCAAAGCTGGGCGGTCTCCCAGCGGTTCACCACGGCCAGATCCAGCAGGCCGTCCAGGTTCAGGTCCACCAGCTGCGCCCCCCGGGCGATCCCGAAGCTTGCGACCCCCGCGCGGTCCCCGGCTTCCACGAACACCCCGTCCGGCTGGCCCAGGAGCAGGTTGTTGGGGTCCTTCGCGGCAAAGTCCGGCATCTGCGCCACGTTGCCTTTGGCAACAAAAAGGTCCAGCAGCCCATCATTGTTCACGTCTGCGAATTGCGGATGCCAGGCGGTCGAGGGGCGGAGGTCGCCCCCGGTATAGGGGCGGTGCGCGGTCAGGGCGGATTTGAAGGCGATGTCGGCAAAGTCGGGCTTGCCGCTGGCGGGGTCCTTCAGCACCTGCAACTTGTTGTCGGCCATCGAGGTCAGGTAGTAATCCGGGTATCCGTCCAGGTTCACGTCGGCCGAGGCGATCCCCATTCCCCAGATGCGCAGCCGCTTCCAGCCATCCTCGGCCTCGGTGTAAAGCCGCGGCGGCTGGCCCGGCTCCAGATGCCACATCTGTTCCTGCCCGCCCTTGTAGTATTCCCGGTCGTTCGAGACCCGCAGTCCGGGTTGGCCCGAGCGGTTCCAGTCGGTGAAAAGCATCGACAGCGCGCAATGCGACGGCGTCAGCGGGATCGGCGGGGCGAAGCGCTGCGTCTCGGGCCCCGACTCTGGGCGGTGCAGCCAGTTGTCGGTGCACGAGCCCCAGGGAAAGGCCTCCTCCTTGCGGTCGACATAGTTGCCGATGGCCAGCGTCGGCCAGGTCTGGTCCCGCTCCCAGATCGCGGCAAAGGCCGTGGACCAGGCGTCGCCACCGTCAAAGCCCCAGGCTTGGGTCATGTCCTCGAACCGACACGCGCCAAGGCCGCGCAGCAGCCGGTTCTCGCCCAGGCGCAGGACGACAAGGTCCCGCACGCCGTCGCTGTCGATGTCCAGGGGATAGGCGCCCAGGACCGCGTCCAGGGTCACGGCCTCGGTCTTCTGGAAGGCCAGTGCCCCGCCTTGCGCGCTGCGGTTCAGATACAGGGCCGAGGGGCCCGCGCCGCCCGACAGGAACAGTTCGGGAAAGCCGTCGCCCGAACAGTCGAAGGTCGCAACCCCGCCGCCGACCATGTAGTCCCAGTCGCCGTCGAAGACCGTGTCGATCCCGGCGCTTTCGGTTTCTTCGCGGAAGGTCGGAACCACCGGCTCGGCCAGCGCAGGGGCGGCGAGGGCGATTGTCAGAAGTGCTGCGCGCATCAGGCTTCGGTCCGCAACGCGGCGGCATAGGCGGCGACGGCGCGGCCCTGGTCCAGGCCGGCCTCGTTGCCAAAGCGGTAGTGGATGCCGCCGTAAAGCCTTGACAGCGCGGCCTCTTCCGCCGCTGCGGTGAAGGAGGGGAAACTGCGGGGCGCGAACCCCTCGGCGACATGCGTCGCGTCGTCGAAGGCGAAATTCTCGCCAAGACTGAAGGTCAGCACCGCCGCGGCCGCACCGGACTGGGTGGAATGCCCCGAGGTGTATTCCGGGTGCGGCGGGGTGATCAGCAGCGGCTCCCAGGCCGGGTCGATGTGGCGCTTGATGTAGGTGACGGGGCGCAGAAGGTTGTATTTGAACTTCGTCGACCAGCAGGAGATGAACGCATCCGCCTGCGCCACGCCCAGCTTGGCGAGCGTCGCCGAGATGACCTCGACCGGCAGCGCGTCGCGATCGGCGATCTGCAGCACGATGTCGATCCAGTGGCCGGCTGGCGTCGAGGTCAGCATCGGGTCGTCGGACCAGAAGCGGGCGATCAGTTTCTGCTCGTCGGTCAGGGCGGTGAAGGTGTCGCGGACCTCCAGCGCGGCGGCGTGGAAGTCCGATCCCGGCGTCTCGTCATAGGCGGGATGCGGGGGGGCGTCGCAGGCGTCGGCAGAGGGCAGGGCAAAGGGCCGGTTCTGCGCCCATTGCGGCAGCAGCGGGGCCTGCTGCAACCGGATCAGGCTGGTCGGCACCCAGTCCTGCGGCCGCGTGCCGGGGGTGTAGTCCATCGGGAAGCCCATGTTCTCGATCACCGCGCCGCCGTCGGTGGCGGCCCAGGCGAGGATGTGCTGCGCCACGGCCTGACCGGCGGCCACGCTGCGGGCCACCGCATCCCCGGTGATGCCGTCGCTGGCCGTCTCGCCCATCTTGCGCGCCATCGCCGTCATCGCGCGCTGGCCCGTGGGGCCGGTGTTGGCGAAGAGGCTGGCCACGACAGCGGCAAGGGCGGCGTGCAGGACGCAAGGCTCGTCATGCTGACCCGCCGCGCGCGGGGGAAGGGGTGAAAGGTCGGTCAGCTGACCGGCCAGGCTGCGCAGGGCAGGGTTGCCGGTCGCCAGCGCCTCATGCGCAGTGATGCCGATATAGGCGAAGGCGCGGGCGGCCACCGGGGGCGAATAGGTCGCGGTATGGCGCACCAGTTCCAGGATCAGCTTGTGCCACATCAGCAGCACCTCGCGCGAGACTTCGGCGCGGTTGGCAGCCAGGGCGGGCTGCAAGCCAAGCGCAAAAGGCGCGGCAATGGTGAACCCAAGCACCTGGCGGCGATGAAATGGCATGGCGTTCTCCTCCGATGGCTGTGTTTCTGTCACGCGACAAAGGGTGAGGCAAATCCTTTCCGCCCGGTCCGATCAATGCCGCCCGGACAGCCAGTTGCCCAGGGCTGCAAGCTTCGACGGTCCCGCGCCGGGCCGGTCCTCGCGCCGGTCGGCGGCGTTCAGAAGCGCGTACATGCCGTGGACGCCCAGCCAGCGGAAAGGCTCCGGCTCCCAGTCCCGCACGCGGCGGTTGACCCAGGGCAGGTGGACCAGGTCGGTGTCACGGGCGAGTGTCAGGTCGGCCAGCGTCCGGCCCGCAAGGTTCGAGGTGGACACGCCCACTCCGACATATCCCCCCGCCCAGCCCAGCCCCGTCACCGGGTCCAGCCCCACGGTCGCGCACCAGTCGCGCGGAACGCCCAGGACGCCGCACCAGGCATGGTCGATCTTCGCGCTGCGGGCCGCCGGGAAATGCCGGTGCAGGATTGCCGTCAGTCGCCGGATCGTCTCGGGGTCGGGCGCGCCGTTGATGTCGAGGCTGGAGCCATAGCGGTACGGCACCCCCCGCGCGCCCACCGTGATCCGGCCTTCGCGCGTGCGCTGGCAATAGCAATAGGCGTTGGCGAAATCGCCCAGGATTTCATGGCCTTGCCAGCCGATCCTGTCCCAGATCGCCTGCGGCAAAGGCTCGGTCGCGATCTGGGCCGAGTTCATCGGCAGCCACTCGCGCTTGCGGCCCGGCAGGTCTGCGGTGAAGCCTTCGGTGCAGCGCAGGATGACCGGGGCCTGCACCGTGCCGTGGTCGGTGCTCACCACCCCCGGCTCGTAGCCCGTGACCGTGGTGCCCTCGACGATCCGCACGCCCAGGCGTTCGACCGTCCGCGCCAACCCGCGCACCAGCTTGGCCGGCTGGATGCGCGCCACGTTCGTCACCACCATCGCCCCCAGGGCTCCGGGGATGCGGATGCGGTCCGACAGGTCGCGGGCGCTCATCTCGAAGACCCGGCCGTCTTCGCCCCAGTGCCGCCGATGCGCGATCTCGGCTTGCATCCGCCCGACCTGCGCGGGCTTCGTCGCCACCAACAGCTCGTCGGTGCGCTGGATGTCGGCGTCGATCCCTTCCGCCCCGGCGACGCGGATCACCTCGTCCACGGTGCCGTTCATCGCCTCGACCATCGCCCGGACGCCGTGTTCGGTCGAGGTTTCCAGATACCGCGCGTGGTTCCAGGCGAAGCCGCCCGTGAGCCAGCCGCCGTTGCGACCCGAGGCCCCGAACCCCGCAAAGTCCTTTTCGATCACCAGGACATCCAGCGATGGCATTGCCTGCTTCAGGTAGTAGGCGGTCCAAAGGCCGGTGTAGCCCGCCCCGATGATCGCCACATCCGCGGTCCGGTCGCCGGCCAGGGCCGCGCGGCGGTAGGGCAGCCCGATGTCGGCATACCAGAACGAGACGTCTCCGATCCGCATGGGTCCCCCTGTCTTCCGGTCAAGGGGCCACAGGCCTGCCTGCTTTTCAAGGCCGAATGGCCGTTGCCTTCGCCGCTTTGCCCACCGATGCTGCGCGAAAACCACGCGAGGCATCATGCAGGGCTTCTTCGTTCCCGGCCCCGGTGACGACGGCGATCCGGTCACCGGGCACTATTACGAGGTGGCGTCGGGCGACCCCGCGCGGCCGCAGGTCTGGGGCTATACCGCGGCGCTGTCCTGTCGGCCGGGCGAGACTCTGCGCCTGCACGCCATGTCCAGCGCGGCCGAGGCGCGTCTGACCATCGCCCGTGACGGGCTGACCCCCTTCGCCGTGGTGCAGACGACCATCCCCACCCGCTTTGCCCTTACCCCCGCCGATTGTTCGGTCAAGGGCTGCGGCTGGCCGGTGGCGTTCGAGACCAGGGTCCCCGACCATTGGCCCTCCGGCGTCTACGTGGTGACGCTGGAAATCGCGGGCCACACCTCGCAGACGATGTTCGTCCTGAGGCCTGCCCAGCCCACCGCAAGGCTGGCGCTGATCCTGACCACCGGCACCTGGTGCGCCTACAACGACTGGGGCGGGTCGAACCACTATCAGGGTCTGACCGGCCCGACGGGCAGCGACTTTGCGCCCGAGGTCAGCCTCAGGCGCCCCTGGGCCAGGGGCTTCGTCCGCTGGCCCGAGGGTGCTCCGCGCATCCCCTACGCCTCGCCGCTGCTGACCCGGCCGCGCTATCCGCACATGGACCATGCCCGGGCCAACGGCATCTCGAAGAAATACGCCTCGTCCGGCTGGGCGGCCTTTGAACGGCCCTTCGCGCTGTGGGCAGAGCAGGAGGGCATCGCGCTGGACTATGTCACCCAACATGACCTCCACGCCGACCCCCGCCTGCTGGACGGCTACCCCCGCGCGGTGATCGTCGGCCATGACGAATACTGGACCTGGGAAATGCGCGACCACCTTGACGCCTGGGTGGATCGGGGCGGCCAGCTGGCCCGGTTCGCCGGCAATTTCTTCTGGCAGACGCGGCTTTCGCCCGACCTTGCCACGCAGACCTGCTACAAGTCCCGTGCCCTGGCCGAGGACCCGCTCGCCGCCACCGACCGGATCACCAGCTACTGGGACAACCCCCGGACCCGCCGCCCCGCTGTCGCCTCGCTGGGGCTGACCGGCAGCATGGGCGTCTATGCCGGGTGGAGCCGCTGTGCCGCCCACGGCGCGGGCGGCTTCACCCTGTACCGCCCGGACCATTGGTCGATGGCGGGCACGGGGCTTGGCTACGGCGACGTGCTTGGCGCCGCCTCGAAGGTCTTCGGCTACGAGGTCGACGGCATCGACCACGAAATCCGCAAGGGCCTGCCGTTCCCCGCCGAGGGCACCGGGCTGGACGGCGCGCTGACCATCATCGCCCTTTCGCCCGCCACCACGCTTGCCCATCACACCGGCACGCATGACATGGACTGCTTCATCGGCACCCTTGACGCCGAGGACCTGGCGCAGACCGTCTACGGCGCGGTCACGCCCGAGACTCTGGGCCTTGCCAGCCGCGGCAACGGCTGCATGGCGGACTACCGGCGCGGCCGGGGGGCGGTGTTCAACGCCGGCAGCTGCGAATGGGTGGCGGGCCTGATCGCCCGGGAACGCCCGGTGGAGGTGGTGACGCGGAACATCTTGCTTGGCAGCTGGGGCTGAGCAACCCCTTCCCCTGCGCGCGACCTTCGGCTAGGCCTTGCGCCATGTTGAGCCTGTCAAACCTTGCGGTGGCCCGGGGCGGCGTCACGGTCCTGCGCGGCCTGACGCTGGCCGTCCTCCCTGGCCAGGCGCTGATCCTGCGCGGGCCGAACGGGTCGGGCAAGACCACGCTTCTGCGCACTCTGGCGGGGCTTCAGCCGCCCGCCGAAGGGACCTGCGACCTTCCCGCCGACAGCGTCGCCTATGCCGCCCATGCCGACGGGCTGAAATCGACCCTGACGGTGGCAGAAAACCTGAGCTTCTGGTCGCGTATCTATGGCGGTCCCGCCATCGACCGGGCAGTCGGCGCGCTGAACCTGACCCAGCTTGCCCGCCGCCGCGCAGGGGAACTCTCTGCCGGCCAGAAGCGCCGCCTGGGTCTTGCGCGCCTGCTGGTGACGGGGCGCCCGGCCTGGTTGCTGGACGAGCCGACAGTCAGCCTCGACGCGGCCTCGGTCGCGCTCTTCGCCGCCGTGGTCCGTGACCACCTTGGCGCGGGAGGGCTTGCCGTCATCGCCACCCATGTCGACCTGGGCCTGCCCGAGGCGACGATCCTCGACCTCGACCCCTATCGCGCCAGGGTGATCCAGAGCACCGGTTTCGACGAGGCTTTCGCATGAAGGCGCTGCTGTTGCGCGACCTGGCGCTGGCTTTCCGGTCGGGAGGCGGCTTCGGTCTGGGGCTTGCCTTCTTCTTCCTGCTCTCGGTCCTTGTCCCGCTGGGCGTCGGTCCCGAAGGCGGCACACTGGGTCGCATCGCCCCCGGCATCCTCTGGGTCGGGGCGCTGCTGGCCTGCCTTCTGTCGCTGGACCGCATCTTCGCCCTGGACTTCGAGGACGGATCGCTTGACCTTCTGGCCACTGCCCCGATCCCGCTGGAGGCTGTCGTCGCCATCAAGGCGCTGGCGCATTGGCTGGTCACCGGGCTGCCGCTGACCCTGATCGCGCCGGGGTTGGGCGTCTTCCTGAACCTGCCGCCGGGCGGCCATCAGTGGCTGGTTCTCAGCCTCTTGCTTGGCACCCCCGCGCTGTCGGTGATCGGAGCCTTCGGTGCCGCACTTACCGTCGGCCTGCGGCGCGGGGGGCTCCTGCTCAGCCTTCTCGTCCTGCCGCTCTATGTGCCGACCCTGATCTTCGGCGGCGAGGTCGTGCGCCGCGGGGCCGAAGGCATGGCGCTGGGCACGCCCCTTGCGCTGCTGGCAGCGATCAGTCTTGGTGCGGCGGCACTGCTGCCCTTTGCGGCCGCAAGCGCCATCCGCGTCAATTTGCGCTGAACCTCTCGCGCGATGGTGTGTTGAGCGGAAACCTCGGACAGGATAGTCAACGGCCCATGTCGATCTGGCAATATGCAAACCCGAAGAAGTTCATGGTTCTGTCGACCGGGGTCTTGCCCTGGGCGGCGGGGCTGACGGTCATTCTGCTGGTTGTGGGGCTGGTCTGGGGCTTCTTCTTCACGCCGGACGACTACAAGCAGGGCTCGACCGTCAAGATCATCTACCTGCATGTGCCGTCCGCGATGATGGCGATCAATACCTGGGTGATGATGCTGGCGACCTCGCTGATCTGGATCGTGCGCCGCCACCATGTCAGCGCCCTGGCCGCCAAGGCAGCTGCTCCGGTCGGACTGACCTTCACGCTGATCGCGCTGGCCACCGGCGCGCTCTGGGGCCAGCCGATGTGGGGGACCTGGTGGGCCTGGGACCCGCGGCTGACCTCGTTCCTGATCCTGACGCTGTTCTATTTCGGCTACATGGCGCTGTGGGCCGCGATCGAGGACCCGGACACGGCGGCCGACCTGACCTCGATCCTGTGCCTTGTGGGGTCGGTCTTCGCGCTCTTGTCGCGCTATGCGGTGAACTTCTGGAACCAGGGGCTGCACCAGGGCGCGACGCTGTCGCTGGACAAGGAAGAGAACATCTCGGACGTGTTCTGGGTGCCGCTGCTGGTCTGCATCGCGGGGTTCGTGCTGCTGTTCGTGACGATGGTGCTGCTGCGGACCCGGACGGAAATCCGGGCGCGGCGGCTGAAGGCGCTTCTGGCGCGGGAGAGGGTGGCGTGATGCCGGACCTGGGGAAATACGCGGTCGCGGTGCTGGGGTCCTATGCGGCCACGGCGGTGCTGATCGCCGCACTGGTGGGGCTGACACTGTGGCAGTCGGCCCGGACGCGCCGCGCGCTGGCCGAGGTCGAGGCGCGGCAGGGGAAATCCGATGGCTAGATGGCTGATGGTGCTGCCCCCGGTCCTGTTCGCGGGGCTGGCGGGGCTGTTCTACGCGGGGATGTACCGCGACAATCCGGGCCAGCTGCAGTCGGTCTTCGTGGGCCGCGCCGCTCCGGTGCTGCCGACGACTGCGCTGCCGGGCATCACCGGCCTGACCGACGCCGACCTGCGGACGGGCGAGGTGACGGTGGTCAACTTCTGGGCCACCTGGTGCCCGCCCTGCCGGGTCGAACATCCGGTGCTCTTGCAGATGGCAGCGGACGGCGTGCGGGTCGCGGGTGTCAACATCATGGATGACGACGCGAAGGCTGTCGCCTACCTGGCCGAGGAGGGGAACCCCTTCATCGGCGTGGCGACCGATCCGAACGGGCGCAACCGGGTGGAATGGGGCGTCACCGCGCCGCCCGAGACCTTCATCGTCGGGGGCGACGGGACCGTGCTTTTCCGCTTTGTCGGGCCGTTGATCGGGACCGATTACGAAACCCGTTTCGTGCCGGAACTGGAGAAGGCGCTGGCTGCAGAAGGGTAGATGTCCACGGCCGACATTTCCCGAGACGCCCCTGATTTCAGTGTGATGCTGGCAGACGTTCAGGATTTCGCAACCGGCGCCGGACGGTGGGCCAACCCGCGCGAAGGGCGCGGAACGGCCCACCCTACGCCCGCGCCACAGCCCGCGCCACAGCCCGCGACAGGGGCGCCTGCGCCGCCACCACCCGGCGCTGCGACACCACGTCTTCCGGCCTGCGCCGGGCCACGGGAAGCATCGCGATCCCCTCGAACTCGGCATAGTCGCCGCGTTTCAGCCACTGCGGCATGGTCCGCACCAGCACCGCATCGCCGCTGAGATAGAGCTGGCCGCTGGCAAGCTCGCCCGCAATCGTTGCCCGTCCCAACAGGATGCCGAGCAACGAGACCCGGTTGGTCTCGACGTAGAGGTCGATGTCGAAACCGGGGATCGAGGTGCAGATCTCGGGCTCGGCCCCCGGCTGCAGGACCGCCCAGTAGGTCGTGTAGTCAAGGTCCGGGTCGGCGAAGCGGAACTGCATCACCAGACGGCGGCGGGGCAGGGCGTCGGTCACGAACTGCCGACGCATGGTCCACATGAGGTTCGACACCGTGGCAGTGCACAGCGCCACTTCGGCCTCGATGAAGCACTGCGCCCATTGCGCCAGCGCGTTCAGTGCCGGTTCCAGTGCGACCGCAGCCTCGGTCCGCAGATAGTCGACCGCCCCGGTCGCGGGATCGGTGATGCGCTCGACCAGGCCCATCTCCTCGAGGTCCTTCAGCCGCCGCGACAGCAGCGCGGGCGAGATGCTGCCCACCTCGCGCCGCAGGTCGTTGAACCGGGTCGCCCCGGCCCAGAGACCCACCAGGATCGGGATCGTCCAGCGCGGTTCGAGCATTTCGCAGGCGCGCGTGATGGGGCAGATCATTCCGTAGGGTTTCCGGGGCATGACGAGCCTCCTGCTGGATGGGTCCAGACTACGCCCTGCGGGCGGTCCGGGCCAGTTCAGGAAGTGTAGCAGAAGCGCTTCACGTCCAGCACTCAACCTTTGGCCGGGGCCGGGGCGATGCTGACGGGACAGAACCCCTTGATGGAGACCGCCATGACCCCCGCTTCCAACCTTGCTTGCGATGCTGCCCGCCGCAGCGGCTGGCCGGACTTTGGCAGACTGCGGGCCGAAGCCAGCCCACCCGTCGTCAGCCCGGTTCCCCCGCACCCCCGGCAGGCGCGGCTGCTTCGACTGGCGGGACGCCTGCACCGCCTGCTGGCCTGGTTGACGCGGCCCTTGCCAAAGACCAGCGGTGGAAACGCCGTCGATGCGGCCACCCGGCTTGAGATCCTGACCCGTGGCGGCTTCCCGCGCCAGGCGGACACTCAGACAAGCGCCAGGGCGATGACCAGGACCAATGCGGCAAAGAGCGTGAGATCGACGGCCGTGGGCACCAGCATGGTGCGCCCATGAGCGCGGTCTTTGTGCAGCATCTCGGCCTGAGTGCGAAGCGGGGGGAAGCGGTGCGACATGAGCGAAGCCTTCTGGCTGGGGTGTGACCAGACTGGCGTGGAAGTCAGAACAAAAGGTGAAGGCCCGGGGGGTGCCCGGGCCTTCCTTGGAAACAGTCGGTTTCCTGAATCAGGACGCTGCCAGGTTCCGCAGGACGTAGTGCAGCACGCCGCCGTTTTCGACGTATTCGACCTCGATCTCGGTATCGATCCGGCATTTGAGCTGGATCACCTTCTCGGTCCCGTCGGCATAGCGGATCGTGCAGGGGACCGTGCTCAGCGGCTTCAGCCCGCCTTCCAGGCCGCCGATGCTTACCACCTCGTTGCCCTTCAGGCCCAGTGACTTGCGGGTGTCGCCGCCGGTGAATTCGAACGGGATGACGCCCATGCCGACAAGGTTCGACCGGTGAATCCGCTCGAAGGATTCGGCGATGACTGCCTTGACGCCCAGCAGCGCCGTGCCCTTGGCCGCCCAGTCGCGGCTGGAGCCTGCGCCGTATTCGATGCCGCCGAAGATCACCAGGGGCGTGCCTTGCGCCTGGTAGGCCATCGAGGCGTCGTAGATCGAGGTCTGCTGACCGTCCGGCCCGAGGGTATAGCCGCCCTCCACGCCGCTTCCATCAGGATTGGAAAGCATCTCGTTCTTGATGCGGATGTTGGCAAAGGTGCCACGCATCATCACCTCGTGGTTGCCGCGGCGGGCACCATACGAGTTGAACTCGGATACCGGAACTTGCCGCTCTGTCAGATACTTGCCGGCCGGAGTTGAGGCTTTGAATGAACCGGCCGGGCTGATGTGGTCGGTGGTGATCATGTCGCCCAGCAGCGCCAGCACCCGCGCGCCGGTGATGTTCCTGATGACGCCGGGCGTGGCCGACATGCCCTGGAAGTAGGGCGGGTTCTGGATGTAGGTCGAGGTCGGCGGCCAGTCGTAGGTCTCCGAATCGGTGATCTGCACGCCCTGCCATTTGGCGTCGCCCTTGAAGACATCGGCATATTTGGACTGGAAGGCCGCGCGCGTCAC
Organism: Rhodobacter sp.; assembly: GCA_013824055.1. Classification (GTDB taxonomy): domain Bacteria; phylum Pseudomonadota; class Alphaproteobacteria; order Rhodobacterales; family Rhodobacteraceae; genus Tabrizicola. Next base: position 26,941 of record PNNE01000230.1, read on the forward strand.
GACCGCATGGACGATGTCGGCGATTTCCTTGTTCGTGGGCCAGATGTCCTTGAGGTAGACCGGGCCGTTGGTGCCCATGCCCAGCGGCTCGGTGGTCAGGTCGATGTTCATGTCGCCCGCCAGCGCGTAAGCCACGACCAGCGGCGGCGAGGCCAGGTAGTTGGCGCGGACGTCCGGGGAAATCCGGCCCTCGAAGTTGCGGTTGCCCGACAGGACCGCGGCGGCGACAAGGTCGCCCTCGTTGATCGCCTTGGAAATCTCGGGCTGCAACGGACCCGAGTTGCCGATGCAGGTGGTGCAGCCATAGCCGACAAGGTTGAAGCCGATGGCGTCCAGATCCTCCTGCAGACCAGCGGCATTCAGGTACTCGCTGACGACCTGGCTTCCGGGGGCGAGCGAGGTCTTGACCCAGGGTTTGCGGTTCAGGCCAAGCGCGCGGGCCTTGCGGGCGACAAGGCCCGCACCGATCAGCACATAGGGGTTCGAGGTGTTGGTGCAGGAGGTGATCGAGGCGATCACGACCTTGCCCGAGGACAGCTTGTAGTCCTGACCCTCGACAGCGACTTCCACACCCTGCGGGCGCTTGAAGCTGGTGTCCATTTCCCTGGCGAAGCTGGATTTCGCGTCGGTCAGCGGCAGATAGTCCTGCGGGCGCTTCGGACCAGAGATGGCGGGAACGATCTCGCCCATGTCGAGATGCAGAGTCGAGGTGTAGATCGGGGCGTAATCCGGGCCGCGCCACATGCCGTTGGCCTTGGCATAGGCCTCGACCAGCGCGATTCGGGCCTCGTCGCGCCCGGTCATGTGCAGGTAGCGCAGGGTTTCGTCATCCACCGGGAAGAAGCCGCAGGTGGCACCGTATTCGGGGGCCATGTTGGCAATGGTGGCGCGGTCGGCCAAGGGCAGGCGGTCAAGGCCGTCGCCGTAGAATTCGACGAACTTGTTCACCACGCCGTGCTTGCGCAGCATCTGCACGACCTTCAGCACCAGGTCGGTCGCCGTGGTGCCTTCGCGCATGGCACCGGTCAGCTTGAAGCCGACGACCTCGGGGATCAGCATCGAGACGGGCTGGCCCAGCATCGCCGCCTCGGCCTCGATCCCGCCGACGCCCCAGCCCAGCACGGCCAGGCCGTTGACCATCGTGGTGTGGCTGTCGGTACCGACAAGGGTGTCGGGGTAGGCGACAAGGGTGCCGTCCTGGTCGGTGTCGGTCCAGACCGTCTGCGCCAGGTATTCCAGGTTCACCTGGTGGCAGATGCCGGTGCCGGGCGGCACGACGCGGAAGTTGTTGAAGGCGTTCTGCCCCCATTTCAGGAAGACGTAACGCTCCATGTTGCGCTCGTATTCGCGGTCGACGTTCATCTGGAAGGCGCGGGGGTGGCCGAATTCGTCGATCATGACCGAGTGGTCGATGACAAGGTCGACGGGAACCAGCGGGTTGATCTTCGCGGCCGAGCCTTTCAGGCCCTTGATCCCGTCGCGCATCGCCGCAAGGTCGACCACGGCGGGGACGCCGGTGAAGTCCTGCATCAGCACGCGGGCGGGGCGATAGGCGATCTCGATCGGGTTCTGGCCGCCCTGCTTGCCCCAGGTCGAGAAGGCCTTGATGTCCTCGACAGTGACGGTCTTGCCGTCCTCGAAGCGCAGCATGTTTTCCAGCACCACCTTCAGCGCGGCGGGGAGCCTGGAAAATTCGCCCAGGCCCGCGGCTTCGGCGGCAGGGATGGAATAGTAGTGGACCGTCTGGCCCCCTGCTGTCAGGCTCGTACGGGTCTTCGACAGGTCGTGTCCTACGGTGACGGTCATCTCTGGCTCCCATGAAAGGCGGCTTCGCGCGGCATTGTATGCAATTGTATGCCGAATATCCAGCCCTGCTGTGCGCCATTCCTACAGCATGTGACAGGTCTCTCGCAAAACCTTGATTGGCTCGTGTCGTGGCAGCTTCCTATAACGGGGCGGGGATAAAGGATCAGGATAATCACCATGCGACATTTCGTCAGCGCGGCTTGCGGGTTGTGGCTTGCCGCCGTGGCCCAGGCCCAGGCCGAGCCGGTGGTGGTGGTCGAGCTTTACACCTCGCAAGGCTGTTCCTCCTGCCCGCCGGCGGATGAGTTCGTGGCGATGCTGGCCGCGAATCCGCAGATTCTGCCGCTGGCGCTGCATGTCGACTATTGGGATTACATCGGCTGGGCCGACAAGTTCGCCAAGCCGAAATTCACCGACCGCCAGCGCGCCTATGCCAAGGCGGTGGGGTCGCGGACGATCTACACACCGCAGCTGATCATCGGCGGGGCGGACCGGATCGAGGGATTCGCGCCGGAGGAAACCGCCGACCGGCTGCGCGCCCACATGGAAGCGGTGACGACAGTGCGGCTGACGGTCACGCGCCAGGGCGAGCGGCTGGTGATCCGGGCCGAGGCCGATCCGCCGCTGACCGAACCGGTCCGGGTCCAGCTGGTCCGCTACAAGCCGGAAGAGACGGTGCTGATCGAGCGCGGCGAGAACGCCGGGAAGACCGTGACCTACACCAATATCGTGACCTCATGGGAGCGGATCGGCGACTGGTCGGGGCAGGAGCCGCTGGAGATGACGGCACCGTTCCCGGGCGACCAGCCCGGCGCGGTGATCGTGCAGCAGCACGGCCCGGCGGCGATCCTGGCGGCGGCCCGGGTCGACTGACGGCGCGGCGTCAGCGGCGCGGCACCTTCCAGCGGCGGTGGATCCAGAACCATTGGTCCAGATGTTGGCGCACCAGCGCCTCCAGGCTGTCGTTCAGCCCTTGCGTCATCGCCTCGGGCGTGCCGGCGGGAATCGGCGGCTCGACAATGATGTCGAAGGAAAGCCCGTCCGCCCGGCGCACGGCATAGGTCGGGATCAGCAGAGCATCGTATTTCAGCGCAAGTTCGGCGGCGGAAAGCGCGGTCAGCGCCGGACGGCCGAAGAAGGTCAGCTCTTCGCCGTGCCCCATGTGCTGGTCGACCAGCATCCCCAGCATCCCGCCCGACCGGAGGTGGCGCACCATCTCGGCCAGCCCGGCCCGCCCGCGCGGGAACAGCGGCCTGCCGATCCCCGAGATCGCCTTGACGTAGTGTTCGTTGAAATGGCGGTTGGCCATCGGCATGTAAAGCGCGCCAACCCGATAGCCGCGCGCGATCAGCGCCGCACGGCTGGCGTCGTAATTGCCGAAATGGCCGGTGACCAGGATCACCGGGCGCCTTGTGCGGTGTGCCTCCTCCAGTGCCGCGACGCCGCCGCCGGACAGCGGCAGGCCCACGGCGCGGGCGATGAACTCGGGGCCGGAATAGATCTCGATCAGGGTGCGGCCGACATTGTCGGGCACGGCGCGGGAAATGCGGGCGACCTCTTCTGCGGGAAGGTCGGGCAGGACAAGCGCAAGGTTCTGCCGCACCCGCTTGCGATAGCCCGCGACCGGCGCGATCACCTGGGCCAGGACCCAGCCGCACAGCGGAACCCGCCAGCGATAGGGCAGGCGCAACAGCAGCCAGATCAGGCCGCGCAGCAGGCGGTCCTGCAGCCAGTGACGGAGGGGAACGGCGGTGAGGCGGCCATGATCTCAAGCAGGGCGGGCGGCCCGGGTTTCGCGGTGCCAGACATAAAGACCCGCGCCCACGATCACAAGCGCTCCGATGACCGTCCAGCGGTCAGGCCAGTCGTCGTACAGCACCACCCCCCAGATCGTCGCGAAGACAATGCCCAGATAGGCAAAGGGCGCCACCACCGAGGCCTCGGTGATGGAAAAGCTGCGGATGATGCACAGCTGGGCCCCGGTGCCAAGGCAGGCGATCAGTCCGAACTGCCACAGATCCGCGGGAGCGATCGGCTTCCAGACGAAGGGCAGGGCGGCCCCCGCCACGATGGTGCCGAACAGGGCGGCATAGACCATCGAGGCCCAGACGCTTTCCTGCGCGCCGATCTTGCGGGTCAGCAGGGCGCTGATGGCGTAGGAAATCGCGCAGAGCAGCGGCAGGATCGCCCACCAGGTGAAGACGCCCGCGCCGGGCCGGATCACGATCAGCGCGCCGATCAGGGCGACGACGACGCCCGCAATGCGGCGGGGGCCAAGCCTTTCGCCCAGGAAAAGTGCGGCCCCAAGGGTGATCAGGACGGGGTTGATGTCGGCGATGGCGGTCGCCTCGGCCAGACCGACGAAGGGCAGCGACAGGAAGAAGAAGGTCGTCGCCCCGAACTGCGAGGCCGAGCGCCAGACATGCAGCACCGGGAACCGCGTGCGCAGGACCGGGCCAAGGTGGTGGCGCAGGATCAGAAGGACCAGCACCAGCTGCCCCGCAAAGCGGACCCAGATCACCTGCGGCGCGGGATAGCGGGCGATCAGGCCCTTGGCGGTGGCATCCATCGCGGTGAAAAGGAAGATCGCGAGGACCATCAGTGCCACGCCGCGCGTGACGGAAGGTATGGTGGCGGCGGACATGGCCTGATTCTAGGTGGCGGGGCGCGGGGCTGCAAGGGCGGGCTGTCCCGCGGTCGACGGATGCCGGGGGCTTCGGGGCGCGCGGCGACTGCCACCCGCCACCCGCCACCCGCCCCAGGTCGCCCCACCCCCGGTCGTCCCGGGTCGCCCGCGTGCCGACCCGACCGGCAGGATCACCAGGGATCGCCGTTCAGGCCAGGCCGGACCCTGCCACCGGACCTTGCGACCTGACCCTGCGACCGGACCCTGCCACCTGACCCTGCCACCGGCGTTCGGGAAAGGGGCATCGGCCCAGGGTCCCCGCGTGCCGTGCCGAAATCCTGCGCCCTGGAAACCGGCGAGCCGACCTCAGTCCTCCTCCTCCTGGATCAGGGTGATCTCGCCGCTGGCTTCAAGCGTGCGGATTGCGCCGATGATCGCGTTCATCGCCTCTTCCGCGTCCCTGTCCTTGATGCGGCCCCGTGCGCATCTCTTCGCGCAGACCCTGGGCCAGGCGCTGCGAGATGTTGGACAGGATGAACTCGGCCGCGTCTGCCAGGCCCGGCTTGCCCATCGCGGCGGCCAGCGCGGTCACGAGCTGCGGCTGTTCCACCAGGCGGGTGATCTTCGGCGTGTCGCGCGGGTTCAGGCGGGACGGGATGTGGACGAAGGTGAAGATCGCCTTGCGCACCTCGGCCGCGAAGGCGGCATCCTCGGCCTCAAGCCCCTGCAGCACGTCGTCGCGCGTCAGCGTGGCCGAGATGTTCAGGATCGCGCCCACCCGTTCCACCGGACCCTGGTCGAAGGCCTTGGGCGGCTGGTTGTCAAGCTCGGCCAGCAGGGCCGCACCGATCCGGCGGACGGTCTCGGGGTCGACATTGCCGGTCATCGACACGGCATAGGCCACCCGCCGCGCGCGTTCGCCGGGCAGCTTGCCCAGGATTTCGGCCGCCTTGGCGACGGGCAGCTTCGACAGCATCACTGCCCCGACCTCGACCGCTTCGTTCAGCAGGATCGGCATCAGACGGTCGAGCGGAAGTGACGTGATCCGCTCCCACGGGTCGATCTTGGACGAGGTCGAGGACATGCGCCGCAGCCGCTGCGCCGCGGATTGCGAGATGTGGCCGTCCATCATCGCCAGCGCCCCCTCGATCCCGCCGGGGAAGGCAAGGCCGACGGATTCAAGTTCCGCCAGGAATTCCGCCACCACCTCGTCCAGCGTGGTGCGGTCCACCAGCCGCATCTGGCCCATCTGCTCGGCCAATGCGGCCTGCATGTGTTCGGGCAGGGACGACAGCGGCAGCGAGGTGCCCTGGGTCAGCAGATACCGGACGATGACCGCCGCCTTCTGCCCCGAGGTCAGAACCCGCTTCGGCAGGGGGGGGATCGTCGTGATCCGACGCTCCGGGGTGATCCGGGCCAGGGGCACCATGTCTTGCGGCATCAGGTCCTCATCGATTCGACAAGGTCAGCCTAGACGCCCCTGGGTTAACGGCTGCTTGATGCCGGCCGGGTCCGGTGCCGGATCAGCTGGACGGGGTATCGACGCAAGCGCCCTTCGCGGCATCCCAGGTCGTTCCGGCCATGCAGCTGGCGGCGGTCTGTTCCGGCTGCTTGCCCGCGCACTGGGCGAAGGCAAAGCCGGGCAGAAGGGCAATCGTCAGGGCAGCGAGGGTGGTTGCAGTCTTCATCGGTCGTCCTCCTTCTGGGTCAGTAGGTGTAGGTCACTCCGGTCGTGATCGCGCTGGCAAGCGCGGTTTCGGCCCAGGTTCCGGTGCCACCCGCCTGGCGGATGGCGTCAAGCTGGGCCTGGGCAAGCCGGGTCTCGTCCATCTGGACAAGCAGCTGGCCGTAATAGCTGCGGGCAAGGATATTGGCCGGGTCCATCGCGATGGCGCGCTCATAGGCGGCAATGCCTTCCTCGACGCGGCCGGTCTGGCGCAGAAGGAAGCCCTGGTAGGTCATGACGCGAGAGGTTTCGCCCTCGGTCATCAGGGCAAGGATCGCCAGAGCCTCGTCATAGCGCTTGGCGTAGGCCAGTTCGCGCACCGCGCCATAGCGCTGGTCGTCGTTCAGGCTGGACTCCTCGGCCTTGATGCATGTGCCGGTGTCTGGATCCCAGACTCTGCCCTTCTGGCATTCCGTCGTCGTCTCGGTCGGGGTCGGCGGCTGGCTGTCATCGCTGCCGGCCGCATGGGCCAGGTGGGGCGCGAAAGCCAGGGCGGCGGCAAGGATCATGCGCATTGACGTACCTTTGGGGCGTAACTTTGGATGCTTTCCCGAAAGGTAGCATGATTGTCGCCAAGGCAAGAACGCAATGCAAGCTCGGCCCGGCGGGGCCGATCACGCTTCTGTCAGGCGCCGAAAACCCGGGCAAAGATCGTGTCGACGTGTTTGGTATGGTAGCCAAGGTCGAACTTTTCCTCGATCTCGGCGGGGGTCAGGGCCGCCGTGACCTCGGGGTCGGCGAGAAGCTCGGTCTTGAAGTCGGCGCCCTTTTCCCAGACCTTCATCGCGTTGCGCTGCACCAGGCGGTAGCTGTCCTCACGGCTGACCCCGGCCTGGGTCAGCGCCAGCAGGACGCGCTGCGACATGACCAGGCCTTTGAACTGGTTCATGTTGCGAGCCATGTTCTCGGGGTAGATCACCAGCTTTTCGACCACGCCCGCCAGGCGGTGCAGGGCAAAGTCCAGCGTCACGGTCGCGTCCGGCCCGATGGCGCGTTCGACCGAGGAATGGCTGATGTCGCGTTCATGCCACAGCGCCACATTCTCCAGCGCCGGGATCACGGCCATGCGCACCAGGCGCGCAAGACCCGTCAGGTTCTCGGTCAGCACCGGGTTGCGCTTGTGCGGCATGGCAGAGCTGCCCTTCTGGCCGGGCGCGAAGAACTCTTCGGCCTCCAGCACCTCGGTCCGCTGCATGTGGCGGATCTCGGTGGCGACGTTCTCGATGCTGCTGGCGATGACGCCCAGGGTGGCAAAGAACATCGCATGCCGGTCGCGCGGGATGACCTGGGTGCTGATCGGCTCGGGCGTCAGGCCCAGCATCTTGCAGACATGCGCCTCGACCGCCGGGTCGATGTTGGCGAAGGTGCCCACGGCGCCCGAGATCGCGCCGGTCGCAACCTCGGCCCGGGCGTTTTCCAGCCGGTCGCGGTTGCGCTTCATCTCGGCGTAGAAGCGGGCGAAGGTCAGGCCCATCGTCGTCGGCTCGGCATGAATGCCATGCGACCGGCCGATGCGGACCGTATCCTTGTGCTCGAAAGCGCGGGCCTTCAGCGCCGCCAGCACCCGGTCCATTGCCTTCAGAAGCAGGTCCGAGGCGCGCACCAGCTGGATGTTCAGCGTGGTATCCAGCACATCCGACGAGGTCATCCCCTGATGGACGAACCGCGCCTCGTCACTGCCGATGATCTCGGCCAGATGGGTCAGGAAGGCGATGACGTCATGCCTGGTCACCGCCTCGATCTCGTCGATGCGGGCCACGTCGAAGGGCACGTCCCTGGCGCGCCAGACGGCTTCGGCATTGGCCTTCGGGATCACCCCAAGCGCGGCTTGCGCGTCGCAGGCAT
>PNNE01000360.1 GCA_013824055.1 Rhodobacter sp.
TCGCGGCGGACGACACGGCTGGCCTCGATCACCGAGCGATAGGTCGGGTCCTTCTCGACGCTCATCGCGACGTCGTTCATCGTGCGGACCGCCTCGATCGGGTATTTCCCGGCGGCGGATTCGGCCGAGAGCATGACGGCGTCGGCGCCTTCGTAGATGGCGGTGGCAACGTCGCTGACTTCCGCGCGGGTGGGCACGGGCGATTCGATCATCGATTCCAGCATCTGGGTGGCCACGATCACCGGCTTGGCCGCAGCACGCGCGCCGCGGACCAGACGCTTCTGGATCGGCGGGACCGAGGTCACGGGCAATTCGACGCCAAGGTCGCCGCGCGCCACCATGATCCCGTCCGACACTTGCAGGATGGCATCGTAGGCCTTCACGGCCGCGGGCTTTTCGATCTTGGACAGGATGGCGGCGCGGCCCCTGGCCAGGGTCCGGGCTTCGATCACGTCCTCGGGACGCTGGACAAAGGACAGGGCCAGCCAGTCGACGCCCAGTTCGCAGACGAATTCCAGGTCGCCCCGGTCCTTTTGCGACAGCGCCGCCACCGGCAGCACGACATCGGGGACGTTCACGCCCTTGCGGTTGGAAATCGTCCCGCCGACGACCACGGTGCAATCGGCGAAGTCCTTGCCGCAGGCGTTGACGTGCAGGCGGATCTTGCCGTCGTTCACCAGCAGGCTTGTTCCCGGCTCAAGCGCCGCGAAGATTTCGGGGTGCGGCAGGTTCACGCGATGGACGTCGCCGGGGACAGTCGACAGGTCCATGCGGAAGGCAGCCCCCTCGACAAGCTCTTCGGCGCCATTGGCAAAGACGCCGACACGCAGCTTCGGTCCTTGCAGGTCGGCCAGGATGCCGATCGGGCGGCCAAGGTCCTTTTCGACCTGGCGGATGATCTGGTGCCGTTTGGCGATGTCCTCGTGGACGCCGTGGCTCATGTTCAGGCGGAACACGTCGGCCCCGGCCTCGAACAGGGCGCGGATCATCTCGTAGGTGCTGGATGCCGGGCCAAGCGTGGCCACAATCTTCACGTTGCGGTGACGGCGCATCGCCATCCTCCTGCTATAAAATTCCGGTTCATGTGGGCCGCGTGCCTTATGGCGCAACTCGGGGCGTCCCGCAACGCCTTACGGTCACAGTTTCGATGGTTTCGGGGCTTCCGTTCGGGCGCTCATCGCTGGCCTCACGCGAAGAACGACCGTAAGGGAGGGATGAGCAGACCGGGAGGATCGCCTTGGCCTTTCAGATCGACGGAGAGCACCGGCGCGGCCGCTGGCTGGTGACCTGCGACCATGCGTCGAACCGGGTGCCGGATTGGGTGGGCGGGGGCGACCTCGGCATCCCGGTCGAGGACATGGCCCGCCACATCGCCTGGGATGTCGGTGCGGCGGGGCTTGCTTCGGCGCTGGGGCAACTGCTGGACAGCCCGGTGATCCTGTCGGACTTCAGCCGGCTGGTGATCGACCCGAACCGCGGCGAGGACGACCCGACCCTGGTGATGAAGCTTTACGACGGGACGATCATCCCCGCCAACCGGAACATCACCGCCGAGGGGATCGAAGAGCGGCTGGATCGCCTGTATCGCCCCTACCATGCGGCCTATGCCCGGCTTGCGGCGCTGCGGCCGGACCGGGTGATCGTGGCGGTGCATTCCTTCACTCCGGCGCTGCGGGGACGCGCGAACCGGCCCTGGCATCTGGGGGTGCTCTATTCCCACCTGGACGAGCGCCTTTCCCGGCCGCTGATCGCAAGGCTTCAGGCCGAGACCGACCTCTGCATCGGCGACAACGAGCCCTATTCGGGCCACCTGCCCGGCGATGCCATCGACCGGCATGCCTTGCGTCTGGGGCGGCACAACACACTTGTAGAGATCAGGAACGACCTGATCGCCACGCCCGCCGAACAGGCGCATTGGGCGGGGCGGCTGGCGGTGATCCTGACCGAAGTGCTGGAGGAACTGTGATGGACGACGCAACCCGGACCGAGCTGGAGGCTGCCGCCTTCCGTGCTCTGGTGCATCACCTGATGGTCAAGCGGCCCGAGGTGCAGAACATCGACCTGATGAACCTGGGCGGGTTCTGCCGGAACTGCCTGAGCCGCTGGTACCAGGAGGCGGCAGCCGAACGCGGGATCGCGATGACCAAGGACGAAGCGCGCGAGATCGTCTACGGGATGCCCTATGCGACCTGGGTGGCGCAGAACCAGACCGAGGCGGATGCGGACAAGCAGGCGGCATTCCGGCAGGCCTTTGCCGAAAACGTCGGCAAGCCGGACTGACCCCGCAGGTGTGATCGGGGTCCGCATCGCGCCGAAGCGCCGTTTCTGTCAGGATGCGGGGATGCTTCTGGATGCCCGACATGACTATTCCCGCGCCGAGCGGCGCAGCGATGCCGTGGTCCATGGTCTGGGCATCGGCGCGGCGCTGATTGCGGTTCCCATCCTGATCGGCCTGGCCGTGACCTTGCGGGGCGATGCGCCCGCTGTCGCCTCGACCACGATCTACGGGTTGGCGCTGCTGACGATGCTGGTCTTCTCGGCGCTGTTCCACCTGACGACAAGGCCCCGTCTGCGGCGAGTGTTCCGCAGTCTGGATCACACGGCGATCCTGTGCCTGATCGCTGCGACCTATACTCCGTTCGTGCTGCTGTCGGGGGCCGAGGCGACGGGGCTTCTGGTCACGCTCTGGGCCGCCGCCGTCCTGGGGGCCGCCCTGCGGGCCTTTGCACCCGACCGGCTGAAGCTGGCGGCCATCGCGCTGGCGCTGGGGATGGGGTGGGCCGGGCTGATCGGCGGGGGTGCGCTGTTCGCCCTGCTCTCGACGCCGGTGATGGTGCTGATCAGTGTGGGCGGGGTGCTTTACACGGTCGGCGTGGGCTTTTGCCTCTGGGAAAGGCTGCCGTTTCACTACACGATCTGGCATCTGTGCGTCCTGGCGGCGAGTGCGGCGTTCTATGCCGCTGTCACTGTCCAGCTGGTGCAGTCGGCGTGAAGTCGGGCGCAGGCGTAGGGTGGGCGATCCGCCCACCCTGCCTACCCTAGCGCAAAAGCCACAGGGCGTGCCCAAGCCTCTCACCATGCAGGGTTTTTCTGGACCTTGCGCCCGCGACTGGCTATCGTCCAGTCAAACGGGGCGTATAGACCCTGCGATCGAGGCAGTAATGGCGTTTCCTGAGCGGTTTTCGAACCTGCCGGACTATGCGTTTCCGCGGCTGCGGAAGCTTCTGGACGCACATCCTCCGGGTGGTGCGCCCATCGCCATGACCATCGGCGAGCCGCGCCATGCCATGCCGGACTTCGTCGGCAGGGTCCTGGCCGCCAACCTGTCCGGCTTTGGCGTCTACCCGCCGAACGACGGGGCGCCCGAGCTTCTGGCGGCGATCTCGGGCTGGGTCCTTCGGCGCTATGGCGTGTCGCTGGCCGAGGACCGGCTGATGGTGCTGAACGGCACGCGCGAGGGGTTGTTCAACGCCTGCATCGCGCTCTGCCCCGAGCTGAAGAACGGCCAGAAGCCGGTCGTGCTGATGCCGAACCCGTTCTACCAGGTCTATGCCGTGGCCGCCCTGACCGTCGGGGCCGAGCCGGTCTATGTTCCGGCAACCGCTGCAACGGGCTTTCTGCCTGATTACGGCAGCCTGCCCAGGGACGTGCTGGACCGGGTGGCGCTGGCCTATATCTGTTCGCCCGCCAATCCGCAGGGGGCCGTGGCCTCGACAGAGTATCTGGCGGATCTGCTGGCCCTGGCCGAGACGCATGATTTCAAGGTGCTGGCGGACGAGTGCTATTCGGAAATCTGGCGCGAGACCGCTCCTCCCGGCCTGTTGCAGGTCGCCGCCCGGCAGGGTGCCGACCCGGAGCGGGCGCTGGTGTTCCATTCGCTGTCCAAGCGGTCGAACCTGCCGGGCTTGCGGTCGGGCTTCGTCGCGGCGGGGCCGGAGTCGATGCTGCGCATCCGGCAGCTGCGCGCCTTTGCGGGCGCTCCGCTGCCCCTGCCCTTGCAGCGGGTGGCCGAGGCCTGTTGGCAGGACGAGGCGCATGTCGAGGCGTCGCGGGCGCTTTATCAGCAGAAGTTCCGGGATGCGGACCGGATCTTTGCGGGCTTGCAGGGCTATCAGGCCCCCGGCGGCGGGTTCTTCCTGTGGCTTCCGGTGGAAGACGGCGAACAGGCGGCGTTGAAATTGTGGCGCGAGACGGGGGTGCGGGTTCTGCCCGGTGGCTACCTGTCGCGCGACGCCGGGGGCCAGAACGGGCTGGACAACCCCGGCCGCGGATATATCCGGGTGGCCCTTGTGGCCAGCCAAGAAGAAACGCAGCGCGGGCTGACCTTGCTTCGCGACTGCATCTACGGGTGAGGGAACGAATGGCTTCGTATCAGGCACGGCAGCGCGATCCGCTTCTGGATCAGGGCACGCAGGCGATGCTGGAACGTCGGGGGCGCGAGCTGCTGGGGCTGGTGCTGATGCTGGTGGCCCTTGGGTTCACGCTGATGCTGTGGAGCTATTCGCCCGAGGACCCGGGCTGGATGGTCGCAACCGAGGAACCGGCGCAGAACATCTTCGGGCGGTTCGGCGCGGCCGTGGCCTCGACCCTGATCATCCTGATCGGCAAGGGTGCCTGGACGATCCCGCTGATCTTCCTGGCCTGGGGGGTGCGCTTCATGATCCACCGGGGCGGCGAGCGGGCGGTGGGCCGGGTCGTCTTTGCGGTGATCGCGGTGGCCTTCGCCGCTGTCCATTGCGCGACGCTGGTGCCGGGGGATGCCTGGACCCATACTTTCGGACTGGGCGGGCTGTTCGGCGATACGGTGACCGGGTCGCTGCTGGGCGTCATTCCTGGCAGCGCGGGCTTCGGGTTGAAGTTCCTGACGCTGCTGACCTTCGGCGGCCTGATCGCGATGATGCTGTTCGTGACCGGCTTTGACCTCGAAGAGCTGCGGGCGATCCAGCGGTTCCTGCTTCTGGGGTCGATCCTGGGCTATGCGGCGCTGCGTCAGGGGCTTGGCCACGGCGCGCGGGGCGCGTTGCACGGGGCGGTCGCTTTGCAGGACCGGGCGCGGGCGCGGTCGGCCAACCTGGCTGCGGCGCGGGGGTATGAGCCTCCGGTGGCGATGGGACGCGATGCTGCGGTCTCGCGTCGGGCGATGCCGCCGCTGACCGGCGCGATGGCGCCCGAGCCGCTGCGGGCGGCACCGGCGCGGGCGATGCCTGCGTCAGTGCGGTCCGAGCCGCGCCATGCCCCGGAACCGGACTATGCCCCCGCCCCCGTCAAGGAGAAGCTGGGTCTCCTGGAGCGTCTGCGCCGCAAGGCCCAGCCCGAGCCCGAGCTGGTCGAGGTCGAGCCGACCTGGAACGATTCGATGCCGCAGGAGGACCGGATCAAGGCGCGGATTTCCGACGTGATCCGCACCCGCGTCAAGCGGACGCCGGACTTCCCGGTGGCTCCGCCGCCGCTGCCGACTGCCGCCCGCGTGGAGCCGCCGGTCATGCGGCCGAAGGGGCCGGTGGTCCTGATGGCCGACACGCGCCCCCTGCCCCGGACCGCCCCGCCCGTGGCTGCCCCGACCTGGGAGGCGGTGGTCGAAGAGGACGAACCGCTGGCATACACCGAGGAGCCGGCCTGGGACGACAGGGACGATCTGGACGATTACCCGCTGGACGAGCTGGAGGACGAACTGCCCCCCGCCCGCCCGATGGCCTTTGCACCCGACCGCAAGGCCGTGGTGCAGCACGCGGTGAAGAAGGCGGCCCCATCCCGGCAGGCGATGGCGGAAAGCCAGCCCGCGCTGCGCTTCGATGAGCCGGCGCAAGTCTACGAGCTGCCGCCGCTGAACCTGCTGACCACTCCGGTCAAGGTGCAGGGCATGCAGCTGTCGGACGAGGCGCTGGAAGAGAACGCCCGGATGCTGGAAAGCGTCCTCGATGACTATGGCGTCAAGGGCGAGATCACCGCGGTCCGTCCCGGCCCGGTCGTCACCATGTACGAGTTGGAACCCGCGCCGGGCCTGAAAGCCAGCCGGGTGATCGGGCTGGCCGATGACATCGCGCGGTCGATGTCGGCCCTGTCGGCCCGCGTCTCGACCGTTCCGGGGCGCAGCGTGATCGGCATCGAACTGCCGAACGCCCACCGCGAGAAGGTCGTGCTGCGCGAAATCCTGTCGGCCCGCGACTTCGGCGACAGCCAGATGCGGCTGCCGCTGGCCCTGGGCAAGGACATCGGCGGCGAGCCGGTGGTGGCCAACCTGGCCAAGATGCCGCACCTGCTGATCGCCGGGACCACGGGGTCGGGCAAGTCGGTGGCGATCAACACGATGATCCTGAGCCTGCTTTACAAGCTGACGCCCGAGGAATGCCGGCTGATCATGATCGACCCGAAGATGCTGGAACTTTCCGTCTACGACGGCATCCCGCATCTGCTGTCCCCCGTCGTCACCGACCCGAAGAAGGCGGTCGTCGCCCTGAAGTGGGTCGTCAGCGAGATGGAGGAGCGGTATCGCAAGATGTCCAAGATGGGTGTGCGCAACATCGAGGGCTACAACGGCCGCGTCCGCGAGGCGCTGTCGAAGAACGAGATGTTCAAGCGCACGATCCAGACCGGCTTTGACGAGGAAACCGGCGATCCGGTGTTCGAGACCGAGGAATTCGCGCCGCAGCCCTTCCCCTATATCGTCGTCATCGTCGACGAGATGGCCGACCTGATGATGGTGGCGGGCAAGGAGATCGAAGCCTGCATCCAGCGCTTGGCGCAGATGGCGCGGGCCTCGGGCATCCATCTCATCATGGCGACGCAGCGGCCCTCGGTGGATGTCATCACCGGCACGATCAAGGCGAACTTCCCGACGCGGATTTCCTTCCAGGTCACCTCGAAGATCGACAGCCGCACCATCCTGGGCGAACAGGGCGCCGAGCAGCTTCTGGGCGCGGGCGACATGCTTTACATGGGCAACGGGGCGAAGATCACCCGTATCCACGGGCCGTTCGTCAGCGACGAGGAAGTCGAGGAGATCGTCAACCACCTGAAATCCTTCGGGCCGCCGGTCTACATGTCGGGCGTCGTCGAAGGGCCGGAGGACGAGCGTGACAACGAGATCGACGCCGTGCTGGGGCTGAACTCGGAAGGCGATGACACGCTGTACGACCAGGCCGTGGCGATCGTGGCGCGGGACCGCAAGTGCTCGACCAGCTACATCCAGCGGAAACTGGGCATCGGCTACAACAAGGCCGCGCGTCTGGTCGAACAGATGGAAGAGGAAGGCGTCGTCACCCGCGCCAACCACGTCGGCAAGCGCGAGATCCTGGTCGAGGAACGCTAGACCGCCCAAAGCGCACCCAAGACACAGGCCCTGCCGGGTGACTCCGGCGGGCCTTAAGCATTTGGGCATTTCGGACACAATCGCGCCTCAATCCAGCCCGAATCTCACCACAACCTCAGGTTGTAAATCGTGTCCGGTTTTCGCCACAGAATCGACATGGTGCTGCAGTGGGGCCGGCGTTTGCGTCTTGGGGTAAGGGGGCCCCTGGAACATGGCATTTGACACGTCCGATACGCTGAACCGCGCGGACCTGAGCGACGAGCTTCTGCCCGGCACCTCGCTGTTTCACGGCCAGTACCGCATCCTGCGCTACATCAACAGCGGCGGGTTCGGGATCACCTATCTGGCGAAGGACAGCCTGGACCGCGAGGTGGTGATCAAGGAATGTTTCTCGTCCACCTTCTGCCGCCGGACGCAGACCAGGGTCCGCGCGCGGTCGCTGTCCACCCGCGACCACATGCAGCGGATCGTCAAGAGCTTCCTGAACGAGGCGCGCAGCCTGGCCGGCCTGAAGCACCCCAACATCGTCGGCGTGCATCAGGTCTTCGAGGACAATGACACCGCCTACATGGCGATGGACCATATCCGCGGCCATGATCTGCTGGAGATCGTGGACGAGAAGAAGGCGACCCTTGCGCCCGACCAGATCGTGACCATCGCGGGCAAGCTGGTCTCGGCCATCGGCTACATCCACGGGCGGGGGCTGCTGCATTGCGACATCTCGCCGGACAACATCTTCGTCACCCCCGATGGCGAGCCGATCCTGATCGACTTTGGCGCGGCGCGGCGCAGCGCGGCGGGCGAGGCGCAGAAATACTCGGGGCTAAGCGTGGTGAAGGACGGCTATTCCCCGCATGAGCTGTACGCAGCGGGCGGGAATTCGGGACCGTGGAGCGACATCTATTCGCTGGCGGCCTCGCTGTACCACGCGATCACCGGCAGCGCGCCCGAGAATTGCCAGTCGCGGCTGTCGGCGAAGGCGGAAAAGCGGCCCGACCCCTGCCGCCCCCTGGCAGGACGGGTCGCGGGCTATCCGGCGGGGTTTCTGGAAAGCATCGACCGGGCGATGGCCGTGATACCTGCGCACGGTTCCAGCAGGCCGAGGAGTGGCAGCGCGTCCTGCCGCAGCCCGAAGCCAAGGACCGCAAGGTGGTGCTGCTGCGCCGGCTGGTGCCGACGGGCGCGGCCGCTGAGGTCGCGGCTCGCGCCCCGGTCCCGGCGGCCTGGCCAGCGCCACTCCCCATCCGACCGCGCCGCACCTTCCTGCGCGGGACCGAGGCCGACCTCTCGGGTCTGCGGCGGGTCAGCGGCTTCGTCGGCGCCTGGCTGGTGGACAGCGCGACCGGGCATGTGCTGGCGGCAGAGCAGGACGAGGCTTCGCACGACCATGAAGCCGTGATGGCCGCAGCGGTCGGTCTGGGCCGGGCGCACCTGCGGGCGATGGACCTGGTCGACGACAGTGTCGAGGACATCCTGGTGACTCTGGGCCGCAGTGTCCTGCTGATCCGCCCCCTGCCCCAGTCGCCGAAGGCCTTTCTCTGCGTGACGATGGACGGGGAAACCGCCAACCCCGGTCTGGCCAGGGTTCAGTTGCGGCGGGTTGCGCTGTCGGTCCGGCTTTAGCCGTCAGGACGGCTCCAGCTGCGCGCGTCGGGTGCCGTGCGTCGCCAGCTCTAGGACCTGGGCCAGAATAACGCTGACCACGACGGAAAACAGCGCCAGCTCGACCCAGGTGATCCGAAGTGACTGTCCGATGATGATCGCCAGCGGGTGAGACAGGATGATCCAGGTCGACATCCGGCCACACCAGTCCGACGTCTGCGTGGCAGGCAGGTGGATCGACATGCACAAGAGGGCCAGCGCGGTGCCGACCAGGATGGTGATGTTGTCCGGCGCGGGGCGCCCCAGGAACAGGATCATCGCACTGAGCAGCAGCGTCACGACCGCCAGGCGCCAACCCCAGGCGAAGAAGGCGATGCCGACGATGATCGGAATGATGCCGAAGCTCCACAGTCCGAAAGGAAAGGCTTCGGGGGTGCCCTCTGCCGCCATGAGCAGCGCGACCAGAAGCGCGGTCCCAAGCGAGGCGAGCGGGTGCTGGAACCACGGCGCAAGGACCGCGGCGAGGAAGGCGAAGGGCAGGATCCACAGGTGGTACCAGGTGCCGGTCAGCAGCATGTAGTCTTCCCACCAGCCGAAGGGTGGGGCGTTCGTCTTCAGCGTGAACGCGGTCTGCACGACGGCAAAGACCAGCGACCAGATCAGGAAGGGCAGCAACAGCCGCCGCGCCTTGGCCGCGATGGTGCCCGTGATCGGCAAGGTCAGGACGACAAGCAGGAACGGCACCGAAAGATAGGCGATCCGATTGCCGGGCGCCTGGGTGAAGAACCAGACCAGTCCAAGCGCTGCAGCGAACCGGCCATAGTCGATAAGTCCGTTTCGCTCTGCTGTCACGACTGCATTCCCCGCTGCCGACGCATGCCCTATTGTGCGCCGAAATTGCTTTTGAATCCAGTGGGTAATGCGGCTCGCCACATCAGCGAGGCCGGGCCGCGCGATGCAACCCTTGGTTACGGTGCGGGGGCCGGCGGGCCTATGCCGGAACCGGCATCCCCGACTGCGGACGCCGGCCCTTGCGACCGTCGCGCAGGTAGCGGGCGTAGCCAAGGTCGGCGGTCTCGATCCCGGCCCGGCGGCCGCTGACGATGTCGGCCAGCACCCGGCCCGAGCCCGCCGCCATCGTCCAGCCCAAGGTGCCGTGGCCGGTGTTCAGGAACAGGTTCTGGATCGGCGAGCGACCGACGATGGGCGTGCCATCCGGCGTCATCGGGCGCAGGCCGCTCCAGAATTGCGCCCTTGACTGGTCGCCCGCGCCGCCGAACAGGTCCTCGACCGAATGGGTCAGCGTGGCCTGGCGCCTGGGCGGAAGGCTGGTGTCGAAGCCGGCAATCTCGGCCATGCCGCCGACGCGGATGCGGTCGCCAAGCCTGGTGATGGCGATCTTGTGCGTCTCGTCCATCACGGTCGACACCGGCGCGCGGGTCTCGTCCACGATCGGAACGGTGATCGAGTAGCCCTTGACCGGATAGACCGGCAGCTTGATGCCGAACTCACGCAGCAGCATCGGTGAATATGACCCCAGCGCCACGACGAAGGCATCGGCAGTGACGCGGCCTTCCGAGGTATGGACCGAGGTGATCCGGCCCATCGACGCTTCCAGCCGGTCGATGCTGACGCCATGACGGAAGGTGACGCCCAAGGCCTTTGCCATGTCGGCAAGGGATTGGGTGAACTTGAAGCAGTCGCCGGTTTCATCCCCCGGCAACCGCAGGCCACCGGCAATCTTGTGTCTGGCGGCTGCCAGACCCGGCTCGGCAGCGATGCAGGCGTCGGCATCCAGCACCTCGAACGGGACACCGTCGGCCTGCAGGACCGCGATGTCCTTTTCCGCCGCCGCCACCTGCTTTTCGGTGCGGAAGAGTTGCAAGGTGCCCTGCATGCGTTCGTCGTAGGAAATCCCCGTTTCGGCCCGCAGTTCCATCAGGCAATCGCGGGAATATTCCGCCAGCCGCACCATGCGCGACTTGTTGACGGCATAGGCTTCCGAGGTGCAGTTCATCAGCATCCGCGCCATCCAGGACAGCCTTGCCCAGTCGGGCCTGGGCTGGATGATCAGCGGCGCATGCTCCATGAACATCCACTTCAGCGCCTTCATCGGGATGCCGGGGGCGGCCCAGGGCGAGGAATAGCCAGGGCTGATTTCGCCGGCATTGGCAAAGGACGTCTCAAGCGCCGCTGCGGGCTGGCGGTCGATCACCGTGACCTCGTGCCCGGCCTTGGCCAGATACCAGGCCGACGTCACCCCGATCACACCCGCGCCCAGCACCACGATCTTCATCCGACCCATCCCGATCCAGCTTTTCACTTGTACGGAAGATATCGCGGATGCAGCGGGATTTTCTGGAGATTTTGGCCATGCCAGCGCAGATGCATCGAATATCTTGCGAAGATTTTCGGGAATCTTGCAACATTCTTCCCCCCTTTCACAAGACCACCACAGGATTGCGCTTCACGCGGCTTCACGCCCTCGGCAGGCCCTTGCAACAGAATGTGGCCGGGGGTGCATCCCGCGCCCGTCATCGCTATATTGACCGCATGAACCGTCGTCTTGCCCTTCTGGCCCCGCTCGCCTTCCTGCTGCCGCTGCCCGCGGCGGCCGAGAAGATCTCGCTCGCGACCCTGTCGTCCTATCTGAACGGGCTGACCACCCTCGAAGCCGACTTCACCCAGGTAAACTCGGACGGGACGATCTCGACCGGAAAGATCTACATCAACCGCCCGGGCCGGGTGCGCTTTGAATATGCGCCGCCGGACCGCAGCCTGGTGATCGCGGGCGGCCAGCAAGTCGCGATCTTCGACTCCAAGTCGAACCAGCCGCCGGAACAGTATCCGCTGAAGCGCACGCCGCTGAACCTGATCCTTGCCAGGGACATCGATCTTGGCCGGGCGAAGATGGTGGTTGGCCACAGCGATGACGGCACGTCGACCCGTGTGACCGCGCAGGACCCGGAAAACCCCGACACCGGCACGATCGAGCTTGTCTTCACCGACAACCCGGTCGAGTTGCGTCAGTGGATCATCACCGACGACCTCGGCGCTCAGACCACGGTGATCCTGGGCGAGATGAAGAAGGGCGGCCAGATGCGCGCCAGCCTGTTCGACATCACTGCCGAGACGGCACGGCGCGGGAACTGACCCGTCGCAGGGCGCAGGCGTAGGGTGGGCGATCCGCCCACCGCCCGATCAGATCACCCCGGTCAGATCACCCCGGTCAGATCACCGGCAAGAGGCCAGTTGTTCGCGGTACATTTCAGCCCGTGAGCCCACTCTGGCGGCCACTTCCACCAGCCAGGGCTTGTTGAGGTAGGACTGGTTGGAATAGCCCGTCCGCCCCTCGTGATAGGCCAGGTACTGCGACCGGGCATCCGATTTCGAGATCCCCAGCGAGCGCGCGGATTGGTCCATGTACCAGCCCATGAAATCCGTGGCATCGCCGATGTCGTCGCGCTTGGACCGCCTGCTGCCCGCGCTGGCCTGGTATTCCTCCCAGGTGCCGTTCAGCGCCTGGCTATAGCCAAAGGCCGTGCTTTGCCGCCCCATCGGGATCACGCCCAGGGCAAAGGTGTGCGGCGTGCGCGCGTTGCCGATGAATTTCGATTCCTGGTGGATCGTGGCCATCTGGACATGCACCGGGATGCCCCAGCGGCGTTCAGTCTGCTCCATCGCCCGCAGATATTGCGGCCGCTCGCGGATGATCGCGCATGCATCGTCCAACTGCCTCGGCGCCGAGAAGTTGCCCCCGCCCCCGCAGGACGCAAGACAAAGAACCATCATCGACGCACGGAGAAACCTGCTCATTTGCCCCTCGTGCACTTTTCTTTTGTGGCAACTTTAGCTTATTCGGCGCGGGGATGAAATGGGCATTGCCGACACCGCAGATCAGAAACCCGCGAGGTGCCAGACTTTGTGGCGCCAAACTGTAGGGGTCTGGCCCACAGACTGTTTCCCTCACAGTGGCGTGTCAAAGTGGACAGTTTCGTTGCAAGAGCGTAAAGAAAATCCGGGAGATTGTCAGATGCAGACGACGCACGCCAAGTACCATATCGGGCAGGTGCTCCGTCATCGGAAGCATCCGTTCCGGGGTGTGGTGTTCGACGTCGATGCGATGTTTTCCAACACCGAGGAATGGTACGACAACATCCCCGAAGACAGCCGCCCCTCGAAGGACCAGCCCTTCTATCACCTGCTGGCCGAAAACGGTCAAAGCTACTACGTGGCCTATGTGTCCGAGCAGAACCTGGTCCCCGACGAAACCGGCGAGCCGGTGGATCACCCCGATCTTGGCGATCTGTTCGGCGATTTCGAGGATGGTCGCTATCCGGTGACCTTCCAGCTGAACTGACCGGCAGACGCTTACCACTTGTTCACCCTTTGCCCCTAGCCTGCAGGAAACGCAAGCAAAGGGGTGCTCCATGCAACTGCAGACTCAGACACGGCCCAAGGTGATGTCGGTTTCGGTGATCGACGACAGGATCGACGCCGCGACGGCGATCCAGTTCAAGGAAAAGATGCGCGACATCACCCAGGCGGGACCTGATCGCGTGGTGCTGGACCTTGCCCGCGTCCAGTTCCTCGATTCGTCGGGGCTTGGCGCGATCGTGGCGGTGAAGAAGCTTCTCGGTCCCGACCGGGTGCTGGAACTCGCCGGCCTGACCCCCACGGTCGAAAAGGTCTTTCGGCTGACCCGGATGGACAGCATCTTCACGATCCACCCCTCGGTCGAAGTTGCCGTTTCGCATGCTGCCAGCGCCTGATCAGGACGGAACGGCGGGCAGGCTGCACCTGGCCTTCCTGGCCAGTCCTCTTGCTGTCCGGGACAGCCTGGCGCGGATGCTTGCCGCGCAGCCGTTGCGCTCCCTGTCGCCCGATGCCCGCGGCACGGCCGAGATTGTGCTGGCCGAGGTGCTGAACAACCTGGAGGAACACGCCTATCCTGACGGGCCGGGTCCGGTGTCGGTCACGCTGATCCCGGTGGCTGGGGGCATCCATTGCCTGGTGGTGGACCACGGTCTGGCCATGCCGGGCGGCAAGCTGCCCGAAGGCAAGCTGCCCGCAGTCGAAACCCGGCTTGAAAGGCAGCCGGAAGGCGGGTTCGGTTGGCACCTGATCCGCCGGCTGACCCGCGACCTGACCTATGTCAGGACCGGCGGCAGCAACCGGCTCAGCTTCCTTCTGGCGCAGGACGGCTAGACTGTTCGCATTCTAGCGACTTGTCGCAAGCCTGCCATCAAGTCGTCCAACCCTGGGCGGGGCGGTCGGCCAAACCAGTCCTGCGGCGTCACGCTGCCCCCTGGCATCCGGATCCTCAGTCCCACCCTCTCCTGGATGTCAGGGGTCGTTTCTGGCCTTGGCTTCGTCCCGGCTGCGGCCTAGCTTCGTGGCATCAGACACGGGGTTGATGATGCGCGACCTTCACTTGCCCGGCCGCTCGGCCGTCTATGCCCGCAACGGCATCTGCGCCACCTCGCATCCCATCGCGGCCCAGGTCGCGATCGAGGTGCTGAAATCGGGCGGCAATGCAGCCGACGCGGCCATCGCCGGGGCCTTGGTCCTGGGGATCGCAGAGCCGCAGATGACCGGCATCGGGGGCGACTGCTTCGTGCTGCTGAAACCCGCCGGGACCGAGGAAATCGTCGCCCTGAACGGGTCGGGCCGCGCACCCGGTGGGCTTGCGGCCGATGACCTGCGGGCAAGGGGCCTGACCGCGATGCCGATCCAGGCCATCGAATCGGTCACCCTGCCCGGCGCCATCGACGCCTTCTGCCGCCTGAACGCCGACTACGGGCTGAAGTCGCTGGCCGAGGTTCTGGCCCCCGCGATCCACTACGCCGAGGAAGGCATCCCCGTCGCCCCCCGCGTCGCCTTCGACTGGGCCGACGACCTGCCCTGCCTGAAGGGTGCCGCCCGCGACTTCTACACGCTGAACGGCAAGGCCCCGACCGTCGGCCAGGTCTTCCGCGCCCCCGGCCAGGCCGAGGTGCTGCGCCGCATCGCGCAGCAGGGCCGCGCCGGGTTCTACGAAGGCGAGGTGGCCGAGGACATGATCGCCTCGTTGCAGGCCCTGGGCGGCACCCACAGTCTGGACGACCTTGCCGCCACCGCCTGCGACTATGCCACTCCGGTCTCGGGTCCCTACCAGGGGGTCGATCTGGTCGAGCACCCGCCGAACGGCCAGGGCGCGACGGCGATCCTGCTGCTGAACATCCTCAAGCATTTCGACCTGAAATCGATGGACCCCTTCGGAACCCAACGCGCCCATATCGAGGCCGAGGCCACGAAGCTGGCCTACGACGCCCGCAACCGCTTCATCGCCGACCCCGACCACACGACCCGGCTTGCCCACATGCTGGCGCCCGACACGGCGGCCAGACTGGCCGGGCTGATCGACCCGAAACGCGCCATGCCCGCCGCCGCCCCCCTGACCGAGGCGGTGCATCGCGACACGATCTACATCACCGTGGTCGACCGCGACCGGATGGCGGTGTCGCTGATCTACTCGATCTTCTGGGGCTTCGGCGCGGGGCTGGCCTCGTCGAAGTTCGGGATCAACTTCCAGAACCGCGGCGCGGGCTTCACCCTGCAAGAGGGCCACCCGAACGAGGCCGGACCGGGCAAGCGGCCGATGCACACGATCATCCCCGGCATGATCCGGCAGAACGGCCGCGTGACCATGCCCTTCGGCGTGATGGGCGGGGCCTACCAGCCCTGCGGCCATGCCCGCTTTGTCAGCAATCTCACCGATTTCGGCATGGACCCGCAGGCGGCAATCGACGCGCCGCGCTGCTTCTCGGGCCCCGAGGGGATGGAGGTCGAGCGCGGCTATTCCGACCAGGTCCGCAGCGAACTTGCCGCGATGGGCCACAAGGTCGTCATCCCGGACACCCCGCTTGGCGGCGCACAGGCGATCCGGATCGACGGCGACCTGCTGGTCGGAGCCTCTGACCCAAGAAAGGACGGCTGCGCCCTTGGCTACTGACCCCGCCCAGACGGTCGACCGCACCGCGATCACCCAGGCGATCCGCGCCCTGACTCAAGGCGAGACGGACACCGTCGCGCTGATGGCCACGGTCGCCTGCGAGATCCACCACAGCCACCCGTTCTGCGACTGGACGGGGTTCTACCGCGTCACCGCGCCGGACCTGCTGAAGATCGGGCCCTACCAGGGCGGCCACGGCTGCCTGGTGATCCCGCTTTCGCGCGGGGTCTGCGGGGCCGCCGCCCGCACCGGCCAGATCCAGAACGTGCCCGATGTCGAGGCCTTCCCCGGCCACATCGCCTGCTCCTCCTCGACGAAATCCGAACTGGTCCTCCCGGTCTGGAACGGCCAGGGCAGGCTTCTCGGCGTGCTCGACCTTGACAGCGACACCCCCGCCGCCTTCACCAGGGACGACGAGGACTGGCTCGTCCCCCTTCTTGCCGAGGTGTTCCATGACGCGACCTGACCATCCGACCGCGTTGCGCTTTCCTCCTTGTGCAAATATCCCACCCGAGGTCCGGAGGGTGTGAAACGCTCCGGGGCCAGCCACTGGCGCAACGACAGGACGCAAGATGACCGAGATCACCCTTCTCGACGGCGGCATGGGCCAGGAGCTGATCGCCCGCGCCGGTGCTGACCCCGGACCGCTTTGGGCGACGCGGGTGATGCTTGACCACCCCGGCCTCGTCCGTGCCATCCATGCGGATTATTTTGCTGCCGGCGCCAGCCTTGCCACCACGAATACCTACAACATCCTGCACGACCGCCTTCTGCCGCATGGCCTGGACGCGCTTTACCATGCGCTGCACCTGCGCGCCCTGGCCGAAGCGCACGAGGCCCGCGCCTCTGCCGGGCGCGGGAGGATCGCCGGGTCGATGGGGCCCCTGGGCGAAAGCTACCGTCCCGACCTGACCCCGCCGATCCAGGTTTCCGCGGCGCTTTATGCCGAAAAGGCCCGCATCCTCGCCGCCCATGTCGACGTGATCCTGATCGAGACGATCTCG
This sequence comes from Rhodobacter sp., assembly GCA_013824055.1. Lineage (GTDB taxonomy): Bacteria > Pseudomonadota > Alphaproteobacteria > Rhodobacterales > Rhodobacteraceae > Tabrizicola. The sequence goes on from PNNE01000360.1 coordinate 16,910, forward strand.
TCGCTGGACCTCGCCCGCGGCGCGCTGCAAGGCGCGCGGACGACCGACCGCCCGGTCTGGCTGTCCGTGTCGGTGCAGGACCGCGACGGCACCAGGCTGCGCTCGGGCGAGCCTGTCTCGGCCCTGGCCGAGGTCCTGGCGGAAACCCCCGCCGACGCCGTCCTGGCCAACTGCTCGATGCCCGAGGCGATGGCGGCGGCGCTGAACGCCCTGAAGCCCCTCGGCCTGCCCTTCGGCGCCTATGCCAACGGGTTTTCCGAGATCACGCCGCACCGCCACGGCACCAGCGCCCCCGATTACTGCGCCCGCCACGACCTGTCGCCCGAACGCTATGCCGACTTCGCGCTTGGCTGGGTGGCGCAAGGGGCAACCCTGATCGGCGGCTGCTGCGAGGTTGGTCCCGCCCACATCCGCCACCTGCACGCGCGCCTGACGGCCGAAGGCCACACGGTTGCATAAGCCCTCGCTCATCCCGGATTTCGCCTACGACCCGCCGGACACTCCGCTGCAGATCCTGCACGAGGACGCGGCGATCATCGTGATCGACAAGCCCGCGGGTCTGCTGACCGTGCCGGGCAAGCTGGAAAACCGGCAGGACTGCCTGATCTCCCGCCTGCAGGCGGCGCGCTGGAATGCGTTGACGGTGCACCGGCTGGATTGCGACACCAGCGGCGTGATCATCTTCGCCCGCACCAAGCCGGCCCAGGGCTTTCTGGGGCAGGAATTCGAGCACCGGCGCGCCCAAAAGACCTATGTCGCCCGGCTGAAAGGCCGCCTGGAGCCCGACAGCGGCACTGTCGACCTGCCGCTGGGCAGCGACTGGGACTTCCGCCCGCGCCAGAAGGTGGACCCGGTGAAGGGCCGCCCCGCCGTCACCGACTGGCAGGTGCTTGACCGCAGCGACCAGGAAACCCGCGTCCGTCTGACACCGCATACCGGGCGCAGCCACCAGCTGCGCGTCCACATGCTGGCGCTGGGCCACCCGATCCTGGGCGACCAGATCTACGCGCCCGAGACACTGGCCGACCACGCCCGCCTGATGCTGCATGCCGAGACGCTGGGCCTGCACCATCCCACGACTGGCGACTGGGTCAGTTTTGCGGCCCCCGTGCCGTTCTGACGGGCGTTAAGCAAGTGTCAAGCTTGGTGGTTAACTCTGGTCCGACCGAAGCCGGGGGCCGGAATGCTGTCGACGATCTTCACGCTGCGCTATGCCATGATCACCTGGCCTGCGATCCTTGTGGTCCTGGCGGCCGCGCTGATGGCGCGCTTCCCCGGCCAGACCTGGTGGCTGCTGCCGGCGGCAGGTCTCTGCCTCGCTTCGGTGCTGCTTGGCCTGCATGACCTGCGCCAGACCCGCCACGCGGTCCTGCGCAACTATCCGGTCGCCGCGCATCTGCGCTTCCTGCTTGAGGCGATCCGCCCCGAGATGCGGCAATACTTCTTCGAAGGCGACAAGGACGGCGCGCCCTTTCCCCGCGACAAGCGGGCGATCGTCTATCAGCGGGCCAAGCGTGACCTCGACAAGCGGCCCTTCGGCACCCAGTACGACGTCTACCAGCAGCACTACGAATGGCTGCACCATTCCATCGCCCCGCAGCCCGCCCTGGCGCATGACAGGCTGCGCACGACTGTCGGGGCAAGCTGTGCGCAGCCCTATTCCGCAAGCCTGCTGACATTTCCGCGATGAGCTATGGCTCACTCTCGGCCAATGCGATCCGGGCGCTGAACAAGGGGGCCAGGGCGGGCGGCTTCTACCATGACACGGGCGAAGGCGGGGTCTCGCCCTACCACCGCGAGCATGGCGGCGATCTGGTGTGGGAACTGGGCTCGGGCTACTTCGGGGCGCGGATGGCGGACGGGGGGTTCGACCCCGGAAAATTTGCCGAGGCCGCGTCGGACCCGCAGATCCGCATGGTCGAACTGAAGCTGTCGCAGGGTGCCAAGCCCGGCCACGGCGGGGTTCTGCCCGCCGCCAAGCTGGCCGAAGAGATCTCGCGCATCCGGGGCGTGCCGATGGGGCAGGACTGCGTCTCGCCGGCCTCGCATGCCGTCTTTTCCACGCCGATCGGCCTGCTGCAATTCGTGGCGCAGATGCGGGATCTGTCGGGCGGCAAACCCGCCGGGTTCAAGCTGTGCATCGGCCACCCGTGGGAGTTCATGGCGATCTGCAAGGCGATGCTGGCGACCGGCATCACGCCCGACTTCATCGTGGTCGACGGCAAGGAAGGCGGCACGGGTGCCGCCCCGCTGGAGTTCATGGATCATGTCGGCATGCCGCTGCGCGACGGCCTCAGCTTCGTCCACAACGCGCTGGTCGGGATCGGGATGCGGGACCGGGTGAAGATCGGGGCCAGCGGCAAGATCACCTCGGCCTTCGACATCGCGCGCGTCATGGCGCTGGGGGCCGACTGGTGCAACGCGGCGCGCGGGTTCATGTTCGCGGTCGGCTGCATCCAGGCGCAGTCCTGCCACACGGGCGCTTGCCCCACGGGGGTCGCGACGCAGGACCCGCTCCGGCAGCGGGCAATCGTGGTGCCGGACAAGGCAGAGCGGGTGGCAAGCTTCCAGCGCAACACTCTGCATGCTCTGGCCGAGCTGGTGGCGGCGGCGGGGGTCGCCCACCCCGCAGAGCTGAAGCCGCACCATTTCCTGCGGCGGTCCTCCGCGGACCGGGTGATCTCGCTGGCCGAGCAGTATGAGCAGTTGGCCCCCGGCCAGCTGACAGCGGACCCCGCATCGTCGCCACGCTTTGCCCAGGCCTGGGCCTGGTCCTCGGCAGACAGCTTCGCGCGAGTGGGATAGGCCTGGCGCAAGCGTAAGGTGGGCGATTCCGCCCACCCCGCCTTACCTTGTCCACCTGCTGCCCGACGGCCCGGACCTTGGCCTTGCGGCGGTGCCAGCGGGTTGCCCGCAAGGGTGCGGTCGGTGACGACATCGCCGCTGCGGCGGGCGGCACCTAGACCAGCATCCCACCGTCGCTGTCATCTCCCGCTTCCTCCAGCAGGCGGTCAAGATCGGGGATCGAGACGTTGCGGTTGCCCTCCAGCGTAATCACCCCATCCCGTTTCAGCGCGGAAATCTGGCGACTGACGGTTTCCAGGGTCAGCCCCAGATAGTCGGCCATTTCCTCGCGGGTCAGCGGCAGGTTGACCGCAAGAGGGCCGGATCTCTTGCGCGCATGCAGCGCCGCGTCGCGGCGGGCGATGATCGAGATCAGCGAGGCGATCTTTTCCCGCGCGGTCTTGCGCCCCAGAAGCAGCATCCATTCCCGCGCGGCGTCCAGCTCGTCCAGCGTCATCTCCAGAAGACGCTGGGCGATGTGCGGGGTGGCGGACATCATCTCTTCGAAGGGCTTCTTGCGAAAGCAGCACATCACAAGATCCGTGCTGGCGGTCACGTCGAAGGCAGCTATGGGCCGGCCCGGTCGGCCGACGAAATCGGACGGCAGAAGCAGCCCAACCATCTGGCGGCGGCCATCCTCCATCGTCTGGGTCAGCGACGCGATGCCACTGACCACCGAGCCCACGAACTCCATCCGGTCCCCGGACCAGATGACGGTCTGACCCGCCTGGAAGCTGCGATAATACTTGATCTGCTCCAGCTGCGAAAGCTCGTCCGTTTCACAGCGCGCGCAGACTGCACGATGCCGGATCGGACAATCGCCACACTGAACATGAACCGAGTGATCGTGCATCGGCCTTCCAGTCCCTTGATCTGAGTCAAGGATCAACCTTGACACGTTTTCTACCGTAACCGCATGACACACGACCCGCAACTCGCCCGGCTTGGGCTATTCGACGCACGCGTCCCGCGCTACACGTCGTACCCGACGGCCCCATACTTCGGTTCGGACATAGGCCCATCGGACTTTGTCCGCTGGATCGAGGCGATACCCGAGGATAGCGCAGTTTCGCTCTACATACACGTGCCTTTCTGCCGTCGGTTGTGCTGGTTCTGCGCCTGCCGGACGCAAGGGACGACTTCGGACGGACCTGTGGTGGCCTATGTCCAGACGCTGAAGGCCGAGCTTGCGCTGCTGCGGGCCCATCTGCCGCGCGGGGTGCGGCTGTCGCGGCTGCACTGGGGCGGGGGGACGCCGACGCTGTTGTCGGCGGACCTGATGCGTGATCTGGCGGACAGGATCTTCGACGTGGCGCCCCTGGACGAGGACGGGGAGTTTTCGGTCGAGATCGACCCGAACGAGATCGACGACGCGCGGCTGGATGCGCTTGCGGCGTCGGGGATGAACCGGACCTCGATCGGGGTGCAGGACTTCGACCCCCTGATCCAGAAGGCAATCGGGCGCGACCAGAGCTATGCGTTGACCCGAGAGGTGGCCGAACGCATCCGGGCGCGGGGGGTCGCAAGCCTGAACGCCGATATCCTGTACGGATTGCCGTTCCAGACCGGACCAAGGATCGCAGATTCGGTGCAGAAGCTCTTGACGCTCTCGCCGGACCGGGTGGCCTTGTACGGCTATGCCCATGTCCCGTGGATGAGCCGGCGGCAGCAGATGATCCCCTCGGACCAGATGCCGACGCCCGAAGAACGCCTGTCGCTGTTCGAAACCGCGCGGCACCTGTTCTTGTGGGACGGCTATGTCGAGGTCGGGATCGACCATTTCGCCAAGCCCGAGGACGGACTGGCCCGCGCCCTGAAGGCTGGGACCTTGCGGCGGAATTTCCAGGGCTATACCGACGACACCGCGCCGACGCTGATCGGGCTGGGTGCCTCGTCGATCAGCCGCTTCGCGCAAGGGTTCGCGCAGAATGCCTCGGGCACGGCGCAACATTCCAAGGCGATCCGCGCGGGGCAGTTCTCGACCCATCGGGGGCATGCCTTCACCGGCGAGGACAGACTGCGGGCGCGGATCATCGAGGCGCTGATGTGCGACTTCTTCGTCTCGCGCGCCGAGCTTCTGCGCGACCATGACGTGACGCCGGCCGGGGTCGAGGCACTGTTCCAGCGCGCGGCCGGGGAGTTCGGGGACATGGTGCGGGTGACGGACGCGGGCTTTCACATCCCCGACCGCGCGCGCCCCCTGACCCGGATGATCGCGCGGGCCTTCGACGCCTATGCCAGCGAGAAGGCCAAGCACTCCTCTGCGATCTGAGGGCGCAAAAGTTTTCGAAAACTTTTGCAAAATCCTTCGAAGGATTTTGGGTCAGCTCCGGGAGAGCCGGGTCAGCAGGTCCACCTGTTTCGGCAGGCAGACCGAGCGCAGGTCGTAGCGGTCGCGCATGCCGCGACGGGCGGCCTCGCGCATCGCCGCGTAAGCTTCGGGCCGGGCAAGCGCGTCGGTCAGCGCAGCGGACCAGCCTGCGACATCGAAGAAATCGACCAACCTGCCGTTGACCCCGTCCCGGATCACCTCGGCCACCGGCGCGGTGTTCGAGCCGATGACCAGTGTTCCCGCCGCCATCGTCTCGACCATCGACCAGGACAGGACGAAGGGGTAGGTCAGGTAGGCGTGGACGCGGGAGACGTGCATCAGGTCGACAAGCCGGTCATAGGGCAGCTTGCCGGTGAAATGCACCCGGCTCAGGTCGATGCGGTCCTTGACCTCGGCCAGGATCAGGTCTTTCCAGGTGCCGCCGTCCTTGGGCGCGCTGCCGTAGCTGACGCCAGCCTCACCCACGATCACCACCTGCGCGTCGGGCCGGGCGGCCAGCACGTCGGGCAGGGCGCGCAGGAAGATGTGGTAGCCGCGATAGGGTTCGAGATTGCGGTTGACGAAGGTCAGCACCTCGTCGCCGCGGGCCAGCACCCGGCCATCGGGCAAGGCAAAGCGCGCCTGCGGGTTTGGCGTCAGGCGGTCGCAATCCACCCCGTCGAAGATCACCTCCAGCTGCCGACGCAGCATGGGGGGATGCGTGCTGGCCTGCCATTCGGTCGGCGAGACGCCCCGGTCGGCATGGATCAACGCCTGCGCCAGATAGCCGGCCCGGGACTGCGCGATCATCACCTGGTCAAAGCCCTGGACCTGGAATTCAGGGTCGAAGCCGACATCCGCCCCGATGCCGCGATAGTAGAACTCGGCAAAGACCAGCAGCCTGGCCTCGGGCCAGATCTCTTTCAGGAACAGCGTCTCGCCCCAGCCGGAGTGGCCGTAGATCACGTCCGGCACATAGCCTTCGGCCCGCATCCGGCGGGCGTGGCGGGCGACCGAGACGCCCCGGTCGCTCATCAGCGTGAAGTTGCGGCCAAGGCGGGTGGCCTTGGGGTCCACCTCCTGCGGCTTGTGGGTGTAGCGCAGGATCGGCACCGGCGAGGTCTTGTCGTTGCTGGCGTCGGTCAGGGCCCGCACATCATGGCCCAGGCGCTGCATCTCGGGCGCGAGGTGCAGGAACTGGCCGGGAAAGTTCTGGTGAACGAAGAGAAGCTTCACATTCCGGGTCCGAAGGCGGCCGCCATCAGAGCCTTCGTATAATCGGATTTCGGTTCGGTAAACACGGCCTCGCAATCGCCGGATTCGACCACATCGCCGTTCTGCATCACCATGACCTTGTGCGCCATCGCCCGGATCACCCGCAGATCGTGGCTGATGAAGATGTAGGCCAGCCCCCATTTCCGCTGCAGATCGCGCAACAGCTGGACGATCTGCACCTGCACCGTCATGTCCAGCGCGCTGGTCGGTTCGTCCAGCACCACCAAGAGCGGCCGCAGGATCATCGCGCGCGCGATGGCGATGCGCTGGCGCTGGCCGCCAGAGAATTCGTGCGGGTAGCGGGCCATCATCGCAGGGTCGAGACCGACCTCGCGCATGATGTCGGCCACCATCTCGGTCCGGTTGCGGCCGGGTTCGACGCCGTGGACGCCCAGACCTTCGGCGATGATCTGCTCGACCGTCATTCGCGGCGACAGGCTGCCATAGGGGTCCTGGAACACCACCTGCATGTTGCGGCGGATCACCCGCATCGCCTTGCGGCCCCTGGTGCGGGCAAAGTCGCCGCGGGCGGCGTCGATCAGCTCGTCCCAGCCTTTCGGGCCGCTGTCGGCGCTGCGGCGGGACGGCCCCCCGTCCCAGGTCTCGTCCAGGCGGCTGATGTCGCGGCCCAGGAACACGACCTTTCCCTGCGAGCCGATCAGCCGCAGGATCGCCAGCGCCAGCGTGGTCTTGCCCGACCCGCTTTCGCCGACGATGCCCAGGGTTTCGCCCGCGCGGACCGACACGTTGGCGTCGTTCACCGCCTTCACATGGCCCACGGTGCGGCGGAGAAGACCCTTGTGGATCGGGAACCAGACGCGGAGGTCTTGCGTCCGCACGATTTCCTGCGACCCGGCGGGGACGGGTTCGGGGCCGCCCTTCTGCTCGGCGGCAAGCAGCTTCCGGGTGTAGGGGTGCTGCGGGTTGGCGAAGATCTCGGCGGTCCGTCCCTGCTCGACGATCTCGCCGCCCTGCATGACGCAGACGCGGTCGGCGATGCGGCGGACGATGCCGAGGTCGTGGGTGATGAAAAGCAGGCTCAGACCCTCGGCCTGCTTCAGGTCGGCCAGCAGGTCCAGGATCTGGGCCTGGATCGTCACGTCCAGCGCCGTGGTGGGTTCGTCCGCCACCAGAAGCTCCGGCCCGTTGGCCAGCGCCATCGCGATCATCACCCGCTGGCGTTGCCCCCCCGACAACTGGTGCGGATAGGCCCCCAGCCGGCTTTCGACGTCGCGGATGCCGACCTTGCCCAGAAGCTCGATGATCCGGGCGCGGGCGGCGGCTCCGCTCAGGCCCTGGTGCAGCGCCAGGCTTTCGCCCAGCTGCTTTTCGATGGTGTGCAAGGGGTTGAGGCTGGTCATCGGCTCCTGGAAGATGAAGCTGATGTCGTTGCCGCGGATGTGGCGCAGAGCGGCCTCGGTGGCCCCCACCATCTGCGCGCCGCGATAGGTGACTGACCCCGAGACCTCGGCATTGTCGGACAGAAGCCCCACGGTCGACAGGGCGGTGACCGACTTGCCCGAGCCGCTTTCACCCACCAGCGCGACGGTCTCGCCCTTGTCGACGGTGAAGGACACCCGCTTGACGGCCGCGATGATGCGGCCGTCCTGGCGGAAACTGACGGACAGGTCCTTGACCTGAAGGACGCTCATCGGCCCAATCTCATCTGAATGTCTTTCTCGGGTCGAAGGCATCGCGGACGCCTTCGAAGATGAAGACCAGCAGCGAGAGCATGATGGCGAAGGTGAAGAAGGCGGTGAAGGCAAGATAGGGCGCCTGCAGGTTCTGTTGCGCCTGGCGCGTCAACTGGCCCAGCGAGGGCAGGTCCGAGGGCAGGCCGAAGCCCAGGTAATCCAGCGTGGCCAGGCCCGCAATGGTGCCGGTGATGGCGAAGGGCAGCATGGTCAGCGTGGCGACCATCGCGTTCGGCAGGACGTGGCGGAACATGATCTGCAGGTCGGACACGCCCAAGGCCTTGGCGGCGCGGACATATTCGAAGTTGCGGGCGCGCAGGAACTCGGCCCTGACGACGCCGACAAGGCCGGTCCAGCCGAAGACGACCATCAATGCCACAAGCAACCAGAAACTCTTGGCCCAGATCGCGGTGATGATGATGATGACATACAAGGTCGGGACCGAGGACCAGAGCTCGATGAAGCGCTGGAAGAGAAGGTCGGTCAGGCCGCCGAAATAGCCCTGCACGGCCCCGGCAGCGATGCCGATGATCGACGTCATCGCGACGACGATCAGCGCGAAGGTGACCGACAGACGGAAGCCGTAGATCACGCGCGCCAGGACGTCGCGGCTGGTGTCGTCGGTGCCAAGCCAGTTCTGCGCCGACGGCGGGCCGGGGGCCACACCGCCGGTGTCGACGATGGTGTTGTACTTGTAGGGGATGATCGGCCAGACCATCCAGCCCTGCTGCACGGGTTCCCCCAGAGCGGTGCCTTGCGCCTCGACCTCGGCCATGATGCCGCGGGGATCGTCCCAGCAGTCCAGCGACCCGCCCGAGATGATCAGGCACTGCACTTCGGGCGTGGTGTAGTTGGCTTCCGTCCGCAGGTCGCCGCCGAAGGCCACCTCGGGGTAGAACTGGAATACGGGCGTGTAGTAGCTGCCCTGGTACTGCACCAGGATCGGCCGGTCGTTGGCGATCAGCTCGGCGAAGAGCGAAAGGCCGTACAGCACCAGAAAGATCCACAGCGACCAATAGGCGCGGCGGTTGGACTGGAAGTTGCGCCAGCGGCGCTGGTTCAGGGGCGAGAGGGCCATGTCAGTCGCGCCTGTCAAAGTCGATGCGGGGGTCGACCAGCACATACATCAGGTCGGACAGGATGCCGACGACCAGGCCGATCAGCCCGAAGGCGAAAAGCGTGCCGAAGATCACCGGATAGTCGCGCTCGACGGCGGACCTGAAGCCAAGCTGACCCAGGCCGTCCAGCGAGAAGATCACCTCGATGATCAGGCTGGAGCCGAAGAAGACACCCAGGAACAGGCCGGGAAAGCCCGCGATGACGATCAGCATGGCATTGCGGAAGACGTGGCCGTACAGCACCCGCGCCTCGGACAGGCCCTTGGCCCTGGCGGTCAGGACGTACTGCTTCTTGATCTCGTCCAGGAAGCTGTTCTTGGTCAGCAGGGTCAGCACCGCGAAGGAGGAAATCAGCTGCGCCGTCACCGGCAGGGTGATGTGCCAGAGATAGTCGACGATCTTGCCCCAGAGGCTCAGCTCTTCCCAGTTGTCGCTTGTCAGGCCGCGCAGGGGGAACCACTGGAAATAGCTGCCGCCGGCGAACATCACCATCAACAGGATGGCGAACAGGAAGCCGGGGATCGCGTAGGCCGCGATGATGACGCCGCTGGTCCAGGTGTCGAAGCGCGACCCGTCGCGGACCGCCTTGCGGATGCCAAGCGGGATCGAGATCAGGTAGGCGATCAGCGTCGACCAGAGGCCCAGGGTGATCGAGACCGGCATCTTCTCGAGGACCAGGTCCACGACCGAGATGGAGCGAAAGTAGCTCTCGCCGAAGTCGAAGGTCAGGTAGTTCCCCATCATGATGAAGAACCGTTCGGTCGCGGGGATCTGCTCCTTGCGACATTCCGGCGCGGTGATCGACGGCTCGCCGGCAAAGCCTTCGTCGCAGACGATGCGGGCGAAGCCGAACTGCACTTCCAGCTTTGCCAGGAACTCTGGCGGCAGGCCACGCGCACCCTGATAGCCGGAGACTTCCTCCTGCACCCCGCCGCCTTCGGTGCCCGAGATGTTCTGGATCGCGTCGCCCTCGCCCTCCAGCCGGGCCAGGACCTGCTCGATCGGGCCGCCGGGGACGAATTGCGTCAGCGCGAAGTTGATCAGCATGACCCCGAACAAGGTCGGGATCACCAGCAGCAAGCGGCGAAGGATATAGGCGCCCAAGGTCCCCGACCGTTCCTGAGTTACTTCAACGCGCCACTGGCCTTCAGCGCCTCGGCCTTTTCAGGGTTGTACCACCAGAAAGCAAGTTCGCCCACTGCATAAGGGGGAAGGTTTTCCGGTCGTTCGTACATGTTGTAGTAGGCGACCCAGTTGTCCTTCTTGTAATAGCGCGGGACCACCACGAATTCGGACCGCAGCACCCGGTCCAGCGACCTGATCACGGTGGTCAGGTCCTGGCGGCTGGCGGCGGCTTCCACCTGGTCCAGCAGCCTGTCCACCGCCGGGTTGGCATAGCCCATCCGGTTGCGGCTGGAGTTGTCCCTGGCGACCGAGGCCCAGGCCTGTTTCAGCACCCCTCCCGGCTCCAGCCCGCCGTTGACCACCGTGGTCGGCAGCGCGTCGAAGTCGAAGTCCGGCGGGCTGGCGCGTTGCTGCAACTGCGGGTCGTCGATGATGTCAAAGCTGGCGTCCACGCCCAATGCGCGCAGGTTTTCGACATAGGCGTTCATCACCGGCATCAGGTCGGTGCGCGAATGGATCATCTCCATCCGCAGCGTCTCGCCCTTGTCGTTGCGACGGATGCCGTCGTCGCCTGCGACCCAGCCCGCCTCGTCCAGCAGTTGCGAGGCGCGGCGGAGGTTCCTGCGGTCCAGGGCATTGTCCGCCGACGAGACCGAGCCCATCCGCACCTCGTCGGTCAGGATGCTGGCCGGAAGCAGCCCCTCGTCCACCAGGGGCTGCAGGATCGCGATCTCTTCGGGCGTCGGCGTGCCGGTCGCGGCCATCTCCGAATTTTCCCAGATCGAGTTCACCCGCGCGAAAAGGTCGTAGAACAGCGACCTGTTCGACCATTCGAAGTTGAACATCAGCCCCAGCGCCTCCCGCACGCGGGGGTCCTGAAACTGCGCGCGGCGCAGATTGAAGATGATCGACTGGCCGCCGGCGATGTTGCCCGAGGGCAGGACTTCCCTGATCACGGCGCCCGACTGGACCGCGGGGAATTCGTATTCCAGCGCCCAACGCTTCGGCAGGCTTTCGTTGCGGAAGGTGTAGACCCCGCCCTTGAACGCCTCGAAGGCAGCGTTGTCGTCGGCGAAGTATTCGATGCGGATGCGGTCAAAGTTGTTCTGGCCGACGTTCAGCGGATGCTTCTCGCCCCAGTAATCCGGGTCGCGCGCGTAGATGACCTGCTGGCCGGGCTTGAAGCTTTCCAGCACGTAGGGGCCGGTCCCAAGGAACGGCTCCAGGCTGGATTTTTCCAGATCGCGGTTGTTCTCGATGTAGTGCTTCTTCGAGAAGATCGTCAGGCTGCCCGCCTGGCCCGGCATGTCGCGGAACGGCGTGCCGGGAGAGAAGGTGAACTTGATGCGGTAGGGGTCCAGCACCTCGACCGACTGGAACTTGGCGTTGGCCACGCTGCGGTATTCCGGGATGCCCTTGTCGCGGAACAGCTCGTAGCTGAACAGCACGTCTTCCGCCGTCATCGGCGAGCCGTCCGAGAACTTGACGTCCTGGCGCAGGTTGAAGATCACCCAGGACCGATCCTCGGGGTATTCCATCGTCTCGCACAGCAGGCAGTAGGCGGCGCTGACGTCGTCTGCGGTGCCCGACAGGATGGATTCGTAGAAGATCGAGGCCAGTGCGGCCGGGTTGCCGGCGATGGCATAGGGGTTGAAGCTGTCGAAGCTGCCCGGTGCCCACTGGCTCATCTCGCCGCCCTTGGGGGCATCGGGGTTGACGTAGGGCAGATGGGTGAAGTCGGCCGGAAGCGCCAGGTCGCCGAAGGTGGAGATGCCATGCGACTTGATCACGGTTTCGGCCCGAACCGGCAGGGCAAACGCAGCCAGCGCTGCGATCAGCGCCCCGGTTGCGACCAGAGGGCCGACGTTGACCCGCGCCGCTTTTTCCTTTGCCGTCCCCCGCTTGCCTGTCCGCATCCGTCAGCCTCCCTGCTTGCCGCCTGGGCTATTCATTTATGCTATTTCGCGTTTTGTCGAGGCAACATGCCGCGATTGGCCGCGCGTTTGCGTGAGCAAAAGAGAAAAGCCGCCCGGGTGGGGCGGCTTTGCGTGGTTCTGCGGCGCAAGAAGGTCAGGGGATCGACGCCATGTAGGCGATGACGTTGGCGCGGTCTTCCGAGTTCGGCAGGCCCGCGAAGGCCATCTTGGTGCCCGGAAGTGCCCGTCTCGGGTTCTGCAGGAAGACATACAGGGCTTCCGGCGTCCACGGCTCGGCCGAAAGCGCGGCCATCGCATCGGAATAGGCATAGCCCGGCGAGGCCGCGTGGTTGCGCCCGACGATGCCGTTCAGATGCGGGCCGACGCCATCAGTGCCATCCATCTTGTGGCACGAGACGCACTTCTTGAACACCGCCTCGCCCGCCACCGCATCGGCCGCAGCGACCAGCGCCGCCACATCGACGACCTCGGCTTCGGCTTCCGCCGGGGCCGCTTCTTCGCCGGTCTCGATGACGTAGGCCTGCGCCAGTTCGCCATCCTCGCCGTGACCCTTGGACCCGACCGTGTAGAGCGAGTCGGCAGCCCAGCCCAGCAGCATCAGCGCCAGAAGCGAGCCGCACACCGCACCCACCGCCTTGGTCATCGTCATCGTGTCGAACATGGTCCACCTATCCCGCGCTCTTTGGTTGCGCGGTATCTACCCGCTTCCATCGTCCGATTTCAAGGTGTAGACGCGCGACCAAACGCCCCGCGGGGCAGATTTTCGGCAGGGGATGACGTCACATGGCCGGTCGCATCGCGTTTCAGGGCGAACTCGGGGCCTATTCGCACCAGGCCTGCCGGCAGTCGCGCCCGGATTTCGAGCCCGTCCCCAGCACCACCTTCGAGGAAGTCGTGGAGAAGGTGGCGAAGGGCGAGGTCGATCTGGGGATGCTGGCGGTCGAGAATTCGACCTATGGCCGGGTCGCCGACGTCCACTCGCTGCTGCCGCGCGCGGGTCTGCATATCGTGGACGAGGCCTTTGTCCGGGTGCATGTCAACCTGCTGGGCGTGCCGGGGGCGACGCTGGCCGAGGTGAAAGAGGCATACGGCCATGTGGTGATCCTGCCGCAATGCGCGGGCTTCCTGAAGGCGCATGGCATCCGCGGCAAGGTCTCCAGCGACAACGCCCGCGCGGCGCGCGAGGTGGCCGAGGCGGGCGACAGGTCGAAGGCGGCCCTTGCCAGCGAGCTTGCGGCCTCGATCTATGGTCTCGACGTGCTGGCCCGGCAGATCGAGGACCAGGCCAACAACACCACCCGCTTCCTGGTCATGTCGCGCAACCCCGACCATTCCCGGCGTGGCGCGGGAATGATGATCACCACCTTCACCTTCCGGGTCCGCAACATTCCCGCGGCGCTGTACAAGGCGATGGGGGGCTTTGCGACCAACGGGGTGAACATGACCAAGCTGGAAAGCTACATGGTCGGCGGCACCTTCACGGCAACGGAATTCTACGCCGACATCGAGGGCCACCCCGAAGACCCCAACGTCGCACTGGCGCTGGAGGAGCTGCGCTACTTCACCTCGGAAGTGCGCATCCTTGGGGTCTACCCCGCCGCCCGCGAGCGTGGCCAGCCCCAGACCTGAGCCAGCCCCAGACCTGAGCCAGCCCCGGACCTGAGCCTGCACCTGCCTAAGCCTGCACCTGCCTAAGCCTGCACCTGCCTAAGCCTGCACCTGCCTAAGCCTGTACCTGGCTGCGTTCGTAACGGTCCTTGATCCGCCCGCCGACCTTGCCCAGTCGCGATTCGAACTTGGCCTGGACCCGGCCTTTGGCCAGCCGCATGGTGTTGATGAACAGCCGCGCCGAAAGGGTCTTGGGCTTGAATTCGACATCGACCCGCAACCGGCTGCGGCGCGGGGACAGGACCATCACCTCGAACCGGGCGAATCCCTCGATCGTCGGGCCGTCCAGCGCCAGCACCACGCGCTGGTTCTCGACCAGTTCGGTGATGGTCAGTTGCACCTTGCGGGCCTTGCCGCGGAACTGCCCGCGAACGCTCCAGGCCGCACCGATCCCGGTGGCAG
>PNNE01000458.1 GCA_013824055.1 Rhodobacter sp.
GCGCACCATCGGCAGGCCTTCCTTGGTCAGCGTGGTGAAGACCAGCTCGCCCATCTCGCCATCGGGAAGGGGTTCGCCCGTCACCGGGTCGATGATCTCCGGGTAGAAGTGGTCTTCCCAGATGTGCAGGCCGTCCTTCGTCTCTACGCATTCCTGCGCCACGCCGGGACCCATGATTTCCGACAGCCCGTAGATGTCCACGGCGTGCATGTCGAAGGCTTCCTCGATTTCCTGCCGCATCGCGTTGGTCCAGGGCTCGGCCCCGAAGATGCCGACCTTCAGCGATGACTGGCGGGGATCAAGGCCCTGGCGGCGGAACTCGTCCAGGATCGACAGCATGTAGGAGGGCGTGACCATGATGATCTGCGGCTGAAAATCGGTGATCAGCGTCACCTGGCGCTCGGTCTGCCCGCCCGAGATCGGGACCACGGTGCAGCCCAGCCGTTCCGCGCCGTAATGCGCGCCAAGGCCGCCGGTGAACAGGCCATAGCCATAGGCGTTGTGCAGCATGTCGCCAGGGCGCCCGCCCGCCGCACGGATCGACCGCGCGATCAGGTTCGCCCAGACGTCGATGTCGTTGGCGGTATAGCCCACCACGGTCGGCTTGCCCGTGGTGCCCGAGGAGCCGTGAACCCGGACCAGCCTGGTGCGCGGAACGGCGAACATGCCGAACGGATAGGTTTCCCGCAGATCCTGCTTGGTGGTGAACGGGAACCTGGCGATGTCCTTGAGGGTCTTCAGCTCTTCGGGGTGGACATCGGCTTCGATGAACCGGTTGCGGTAGAAGGGCGAGTTTTCATAGGCGTGCTTCAGCGACCGCTTCATGCGGTGGAACTGCAACGCCTCGATTTCATCGCGCGAGGCGATCTCGATCGGGTCCAGGTCCTGCTTGCGGGGGGTAAGGTCTTCCATGCTGTCCTCCCTTGGAACTGCGGTGTCCGGTCAGCCGTCGACCGGAAGATGGGTGCCCTTGACGGTGCGTGACAACCCGCGGAATTCGGCGATGTGCTGGCCGTCCTGATTGGTGACGCGGACGTCGTAGACGCCGGACCGGCCCTGGCGCGAGATTTCCTGCGCAGCGGCGGTCAAGCGGTCGCCAGGTCGGCCAGGGGCAAGGTAGGTGATCGAGGCATGCTGCCCGACCGTGCGCTGGTTATAGCCGTTGCAGGCAAAGGCAAAGGCGCTGTCGGCCAGCATGAAGACATAGCCGCCGTGGCAGGTGCCGTGGCCGTTCGACATCGCCTCGGTCACTTGCATCGACAGGGTCGCGGCGCCGGGGGCCAGATGCTCCAGCACCATCCCAAGCCGCTGGCTGGCCGAATCACCGTTCCACAGCGCCTGGGCGCTGGCTTCGGCAAGTTCCTGCGGGGTCATTTGCGAGACGGGTTTCATTTGCCGGTGAACCTTGCGGGGCGCTTTTCCAGGAAGGCGGTGACGCCCTCGGCATAGTCCGCGCTGCGTCCGGCCTGCTGTTGCAGGTCGCGTTCCATGTCGAGCTGTGCGTCGAAAGAGGTCGTCGCGGCGGCCTGGATCAGCCGCTTGGTCAGGCCAAGGCCCAACGTTGGCCCCGCGGCCAGCGATTCGGCCAGCATGGTCGCCTCGGCCATCAGGTCGGCATCGTCCACGGCCTTCCAGATCAGCCCCCAGTCGGCGGCCTTGTCGGCGGGCAACGGCTCGGCCGTCAGGGCCAGCGCCTTGGCACGCGGTTCGCCAAGGATGCGCGCCAGCGACCAGCTGCCGCCCGCGTCCGGGATCAGGCCGATCCTGGCGAAGGCCTGGATGAACCGGGCGGATTTCGCCGCCAGCACGATGTCGCAGGCGAAGGCGATGTTCGCGCCAGCGCCCGCCGCCACGCCGTTCACCGCACAGATGACCGGCTTCTCCAGCTGGCGAATCAGCCGCAGCGTCGGGTTGTAGAATGTCTCCAGCGTGCGGCCCAGGTCCGGGGCCGGTCCACCCTTGCGCGGATCGCGGTCGCCAAGGTCCTGCCCGGCGCAGAAGCCGCGGCCTGCCCCGGTCAGCAGGACGGCGCGCACCGCTTCATCGTCATGCGCGCGCTGGATCTGGGTGCGCAGCGCCAGATGCATGTCCTCGTTGAAGGAATTCAGCTTGTCGGGCCGGTTCAGGGTCAGGCGCAGGACGCCTGCCGCCAGGCTGGCCAGAACGGTGTCGGATGCGATCATGATAACTCCCCCGTCCGCTGTCCCGGACGTCCTGAAAAAGTTCTTGCATAAACCGACCGGCCGGTCAATGTTAAACCCGTCGGGGATGGGAGCCCCTGGCAGGAGGACAGCATGTCGGATTTCTTCGGCCTTCACCGGACGACGCTTGAGGCGGCCGTCACGGCCCTTGCATGCCGCGAATACTGGACGCCCTATCCCGAGGTGCCCAGCGGCAAGATCTATGGCGAGACCGCCAAGGCCGAGGGCGAGGCCGCCTTTACCGCGCTGATGGGGCAGGACTTCGACCTGCCGGGTCATCCGGGGCAAGCCAGGGCAGGGGCCGAGGTGTCGCCCTTTGGCCCGACCCTTGGCATCCGCTACCCCGCCGCGACCCCCGACCAGCTGATCGTCGCCGCGACCGCTGCCGCGCCTGCGCTGGCCGCCGCCTCGCCGCAAGTCCGGGTGGGCGTCTGCATCGAGGCGCTGGCCCGCCTCAACCGGCACAGCTTCCTCATCGGCAACGCCACCATGCACACCACCGGCCAGGCCTTCGCGATGGCCTTCCAGGCGGGCGGTCCGCATGCCCAGGACCGCGGCCTGGAAGCCGTCGCCGCCGCCTATGCCGAGATGACCCGCTTCGCCGCCCAGGCCCGCTGGGAAAAGCCGCAGGGCAAGGCCGCCCCGATCGTGATGCAGAAGTCCTGGACGCTGCGGCCCGCCGGGATCGCGCTGACCATCGGCTGCAACACCTTCCCGACCTGGAACTCCTACCCTGGGCTTTTCGCCAGCCTTGCGACCGGCAATCCGGTGATCGTGAAGCCGCATCCCCGCGCGATCCTGCCGCTGGCGCTGACCGTCCGCGTGCTGCGCGAAGTGCTGGCAGAGGCGGGCCTTCCCGCCGATGCGGTCCTGCTGGCTGTCGACGAACCCGGCGCCGAGATCACCAAGACCCTCGCCACCCGGCCCGAGGTGAAGCTGATCGACTATACCGGCTCTTCGGCCTTCGGCGGGTGGCTTCGTGACAATGCCCGCCAGGCCCAGCTTTTCACCGAGGAAGCCGGCGTCAACAGCGTCGTCATCGCTGCCACCAGCGACCTTGACGGCATGTGTGCGAACCTTGCCTTCGCGCTGTCGCTGTATTCGGGCCAGATGTGCACCTCGCCGCAGAACCTGTATGTCCCGGCAGGGGGCATCGAGACCGACAAGGGCCACAAGTCGTTTGACGAGGTCGCCAGCGCGCTGGTCGTCGCCATCGACGGTCTGCTTTCCGACCCCGCCCGCGCGGCGGGCATCTGCGGCGCCATCGCCAACCCGGCAACCCAGGCCCGGGCCGAGTCAGCCGCCGCGATCGGTCGCGTCCTGCGGCACGGCGCGGCGCGGGGCGAGCCCGGCCCGCTGCTGCTGGCCGTGGACGCCCATGACACCGCCGCCGCACAGGAATGTTTCGGCCCCGTCGCCTTCCTGATCGCCACCACGGACGCCGACGCCGGAATCGCGCAAGGCGCCAATCTCGCGGCCGAAAAGGGTGCCATCACCGCGGCGCTCTACGACACCGACGAAGCCCGCATCGCCCGCGCCGAGGCGGCCTTTGCGCAGGCCGGGGTGAACCTGTCGATCAACCTGACCGGCAACATCTTCGTCAACCAGTCCGCGGCCTTCAGCGACTTTCACGTCACCGGGGCCAACCCTGCGGGCAACGCAAGCCTTACCGACACCGCCTTCGTCGCCACCCGCTTTCGCCGGGTGATGTCGCGCCGGCTGGCGGCCTGACCCCTGACCACCACCGAAACTCTCTGGGAGGAGACCCAATGAAGACGTTCCTGACCACCACCGCCCTGATCGCCCTTGCCCTTCCGGCACTGGCCGAAATCAGGATCGGCGCCTCGATCTCGGCCACCGGCCCGGCCGCCTTTCTGGGCGACCCGCAGCACAAGACCCTGGAAATGCTGGTCGAGGACCTGAACGCCAAGGGCGGCATCAACGGCGAGCAGATCGTCCTGGTCGCCTATGACGACGGTGGCGACCCGAACAAGGCCCGCACCTTCGCCACCCGCCTGGTGGAAGACGATGAGGTCGTCGCCATCATCGGCGGCACCACCACCGGCACCACCATGTCGATCCTGGCCGTGACCGAAGAGGCCCAGATCCCCTTCATCTCGCTGGCCGGGGCCATCGACATCGTCAAGCCGGTCAAGCCCTTTACCTTCAAGACCCCGCACACCGACCGCATGGCCTGCCAGAAGATCTTCGAGGACATGCAGAAGAACGGCATCACCAGGATCGGCATGATCTCGGGCACCGACGGCTTCGGCGCCTCGATGCAGGCGCAGTGCAAGGACGTCGCCCCGGACTATGGCATCGAGATCATTGCGGACGAGACCTATGATCCCAAGGACGCGGACATGACCGCGCAGCTGACCAAGATCAAGGGGACCGAGGGCGTGCAGGCGATCCTGAACCCCGGCTTCGGTCAGGGCCCGTCGATCGTGACCCGCAACGTCAGGCAGCTTGCCATCGACCTGCCGTTCTACCAGTCGCATGGCGTCGCCTCGGACGGGTTCATCGAACTGGCAGGGGCCGAAGCGGCCGAAGGCGTGCGTCTGCCGGGCACCGCGCTTCTGGTCGCCGGCCTGCTGGCCGCCGACGATCCGCAGAAGCCGGTCGTCGATGCCTACAAGGCGATGTTCGAGGCAAAGACCGGCACCCCGGTCAGCACCTTCGGCGGCTATGCCCATGACGCCTTCCTGATCCTGACCGACGCCATGGCCCGCGCCGGTTCGACCGAGCCCGCCGCGGTCCGCGACGCCATCGAGGCGACCGCTGGTCTGGCTGGCACCACCGGCATCTACACCTTCTCTCCCGAGGACCATCTGGGTCTCGACCTCAGCGCCTTCCGCATGCTGGAGATCCAGGGCGGCAAGTGGACTCTGGTCGAGTGATCCACCCGCCGCGCCCCTGACCCTGGGGCGCGGCAACCCTTTTCGGGCCATCGGGGGCTGGGACGCATGTCGGAACTTCTGCAATTCCTTCTGTCCGGGGTGACGGTCGGCGCGGTCTATGCGCTGGTCGCCCTGGGTTTCACCATCATCTACAACGCCTCTGACGTGGTGAACTTCGCCCAGGGCGAATTCGTCATGCTGGGCGGGATGATCACGGTCATGACCTATCTCGCCGGCGCGCCGCTGCCGCTGGCCGCGCTGGTCGCCGTGGTGGCAACCGCCGCCCTGGGGGTGGCGATGAACAAGCTGGCCATCGAACCCGCCCGAGGCGCGCCGGTCGTGTCGCTGGTCATCATCACCATCGGGGTCTCGATCTTCATCCGGGGCGCGGCGCAGCTGGTCTTCGGCAAGCAGATCCACACCTTCCCCGCCTTTTCCGGCGATGACCCGATCCGCATCATGGGCGCGACGATCCTGCCGCAAAGCCTGTGGGTGATCGCGGGTTCGGTCGCGGTCTTTATCGGGTTGTGGCTGTTCTTCACCCGCACGCTTCTGGGCCGCGCGGTGCTGGCGACCTCGAACAACCGGCTGGCCGCGCAGCTGGTGGGGATCAACACGCCCTTCGTGATGACCCTGTCCTTCGCCATGTCCGCCGGGATCGGCGCCCTGGCGGGAGTCCTCGTGACCCCGATCACCATGACCTCTTACGACGTGGGCCTGGCCTTCGCGCTGAAGGGCTTTGCCGCCGCCATGCTGGGCGGCATGGGCAACCCCAAGGGCGCGCTGGTGGGCGGCTTCCTGCTGGGCGTGCTGGAGGGGCTGACAGCCGGATACATCAGTTCCCAGTACAAGGATGCCGCGGCCTTCATCGTGATCCTGGCGGTCCTGTTCTTCATGCCGCAGGGCCTGTTCGGCAGCAAATCGACGGATCGGGTGTGACCATGCGAATGACCGCCAAATCCGCCACCCTGCTGGCCCTTGTCATCCTGATCGCGCTGGCCCCGGTGTTCTTCCCCTCGGGCTTTTACTACCGCGTCGGCGCGCTGGTCTTCGTCAACGCGCTGGCCGTCATCGGCATCGTGATCCTGACCGGCTGGGCCGGGCAGGTCAGCCTTGGCCACGCCGGCTTTGCCGGGATCGGCGCCTATGCCTGCGCGCTGGCCCCGGTGCACTGGGGCATCCATCCCGCGCTTGCCGTCTTGCTGGGGGCCGCCATCTCGGCGGTTCTTGCCTGGCTGGTCGGTCGCCCGATCCTGCGGCTGAAGGGCTACTACCTTGGCGTCGCCTCGCTTGGCATGGGCATCCTGATCGCGATGGTCCTGAACAACGAGCGCTGGCTGACCCGCGGCCCCGACGGGATCGAGGTCCCCGAGCTTGGCCTGCGCGCCGTGCTGAAGGATGCGGGGCTGGACCTGTCGAACGGCCAGTTCTGGTACTTCTTCTGCGGCATCGTCCTGATCCTCGGTGCCTGGCTGGCGCTGAACCTGCGCGACAGCGCCACCGGCCGGGCCTTGCGCGCCCTGCACGGCTCGGAGGTTGCGGCCCGCACTGTCGGCATGGATGTCGCCAGGCTGAAGCTGCACGCCTTCGTGATCTCGGCCGTCTATGCGTCGATCTCGGGCTCGCTGCTGGCCTTGCAGAACAAGTTCATCACGCCGGACGTGGCAGGCTTCATGCACTCGGTCGAGATGGTGACGATGGCGGTGCTTGGTGGCGTCGGCTCGGTCGCGGGCGCAATCTTCGGCGCGGCGGTGCTGACCCTGCTGCCGCAGCTGCTGACGATCTTTGCCGAATACGAACAGCTGGTGCTGGGCCTGGTGATGGTGCTTGTGATGATCTTCCTGCGCGAAGGTGTCGTCCCGTCGATCCTGCGCAAGATCCGGGGGAGCGGCGAATGACCCTTTTGTCGATCGAGGGGCTGGGCATCAGCTTCGGGGGCCTCAAGGCCGTAAGCGACGTGTCCTTCGGCGTGAAGCCGGGCGAGGTCGTTTCGGTCATCGGGCCGAATGGCGCGGGCAAGACCACGCTGTTCAACATGATCTCGGGCGTCTATCTGCCGGGGTCGGGCAAGGTGATGCTGAACGGCGAGGACGTGACCGCGATGCCCCCCCACCTTCTGGCGCGACGCGGCATGTGCCGGACGTTCCAGAACCTGCAGGTCTTCCAGTCGATGACGGTGCTGGAGAACACCATCGCGGGCTATCACCTGCAGGAAAGCGGCTCCGTGCTGGCCGATATCCTGAACCTTCCCGCCGCGCGCCGCCGCGCAAAGCAGGCCGAGGCCGGCGCGCGCGAGCTGCTCAGGCGTGTCGGGCTGGAACGCGCGGCCGAACGCGAGGCGGGCAGCCTGTCCTACGGCTCGCTCAAGCGGCTGGAGATTGCCCGCGCGATGGCGCTGAACCCCAGGGTCCTGCTGCTGGACGAACCCGCCGCGGGCTGCAACGCGGTCGAGACCGAAGAGATCGACCGCCTGATCGCGGAAATCGCCGCCTCGGGCGTGGCGATCCTGCTGGTGGAGCATGACATGAAGCTGGTGATGCGGATTTCCAACCACATCGTCGTTCTGGACCACGGCGAGAAGATCGCCGAGGGCGACCCGGCCTCGGTCAGCCGGAACCCTGCCGTCATCGCTGCCTATCTGGGGGCCGAAAATGCTGCTGGTTGAAGGTCTGCGCGCCCGCTACGGGCGGATCGAAGTGCTGCACGGCATCGACCTTGCGGTGAACTCGGGCGAGATCGTCACCGTGATCGGGGCGAACGGGGCGGGCAAGACCACGCTTCTGCGCTGCCTCTCGGGCGTGCATCCCGCGGCTGGGGGAACGATCAGCTTCCGGGGCGACAACCTGTCGGGCGTCCCCGCCTGGCGCCGCGTCGGCCGGGGCCTGTCGCAATCGCCGGAGGGGCGGCAGATCTTCACCAACCTGACGGTGGAGGAAAACCTGCGCCTTGGCGCCTATCTCTTCGCCGACGACCGGGTGGAAAAGGACATGGGCGACGCCTTCCAGATGTTCCCGATCCTGAAGGAAAAGCGCAACCTGGCGGCGGGCGGCCTGTCCGGTGGCCAGCAGCAGATGCTGGCGATGGCCCGCGCCCTGATGGGGCGGCCGTCCTGCCTGTTGCTGGACGAGCCGTCGATGGGCCTGGCCCCGATCGTCGTGGCGCAGATCTTCGACGTGGTGAAGGGGCTGAAGGCGCTGGACGTCACGGTGCTTCTGGTGGAACAGAACGCCTATGGCGCGCTGAAGCTCGCCGATCGGGGCTATGTGATGGAGACGGGGCGGATCACGATGGGCGGACCCGCCGCCGAGCTGATCGCCGACCCGCGCATCCGCGAAGCCTACCTGGGGATCTGAGTTGGGGGATCTGAGTTGGGAAATCTGAGATGACTGTCAGCATCGACCGCGACAGAGAGGTGGCCATCGTCACCGTGGACAACCCGCCGGTGAACGCCCTTGGCCAGGCGCTGCGGCAGGCTTTGTGGGATGCGGTCGGAACGCTGGATGCCGACGCGACTGTCCGCGCCGTGGTGCTGATCTGCGCGGGGCGCACCTTCATCGCCGGGGCCGACGTGACCGAGTTCGGCAAGCCCCCCGTCCCGCCGCACCTGCCCGACCTGGTGGACCGGCTGGAACGGGCCGCAAAGCCCTGGATCGCCGCGATCCACGGGTCCGCGCTTGGCGGCGGGTTTGAAGTCGCAATGGGCTGCCGCTTCCGCGTGGCGCTGGACTCTGCATCGGTCGGCCTGCCCGAAGTGACCTTGGGGATCGTGCCGGGGGCCTCGGGAACGGTCCGCACGCCGCGTCTTGCCGGTGTGGCAGCTGCGGTCGAACTTGTCACCGGCGGGCGCCCGGTCAAGGCCGCCAAGGCGCTGTCGCTGGGACTTGTCGATGCCGTTGTCTCGGGCGATCTGCGCGCCGAAGCCGTGGCCTTCGCCCGCCAGACCCTGACGCAACCCCTGATGCAACCCCTGCCGCAACCGATCTCTGCCCGCCCCATCACCTCGCCCGATCCGGCCTGGTGGGACGAGCAGCGCCAGGCCATCGCCAGGCGCGCCAGGGGCGAGGTCGCGCCCCTTCGCGCCCTGGACTGCCTGCGCACCGCCGCCGAAAAGCCCTTCGCCGAGGCGATGGCCTTCGAGCGCGCCACCTTCCTCGACCTGCGCGCCTCGGACCAGGCCGCCGCCCTGCGCCACATCTTCTTTGCCGAACGCGCCGCGCCGAAACCCGCCCATCTGGGCGACGCCAGGCCCAAGGAAATCCGCTCCACCGCCGTGATCGGCGGCGGCACGATGGGCGCGGGCATCGCCGCGGCGCTGCTTGATGCGGGCCTGCCAGTCGTCCTGATCGAACGCGACGAAGACGCGGTCCAGCGCGGCCTTGCCAATCTTCGCGCCATCTTCGACGGCGCGGTCAAGCGCGGCAAACTGACCGAGGCGCAGGCGAAGGCCCGCCTCGACAGCGTGACGGCGGGCAGCGACCATGGCCTGCTGGCTGACACCGACCTGGTGATCGAGGCCGTCTTCGAGGAACTTTCGGTCAAACGCGCCGTCTTTGCCCAGCTCGGCCAGACCTGCCGCGCGGACGCGATCCTTGCGACCAACACCTCCTACCTTGACCCCCGACGGATCGCCGAAGGCCTGCCCCACCCCGACCGCTTCGTCGGGTTGCACTTCTTCAGCCCGGCCAACGTGATGAAACTGCTGGAGATCGTGCCGACCCCCACGACCTCGCCGGAAACCCTTGCCACCGGCTTCGCCCTTGCCCGGCAGCTGGGCAAGATCCCGGTCCAGGCCGGCATCTGCGACGGCTTCATCGGCAACCGCATCCTGAAACGCTACCGGGCCGAGGCCGAAACCCTGGTCCGCCAGGGCATCCCCATCGCCGCCATCGACGCCGCCATGCGCGGCCATGGCTTTGCGATGGGCCCGTTCGAGGCGCAGGACCTTGGCGGTCTCGACATCGCCTACCTGCAACGCGAAGGCGCGCGGGCCGCGGGGCAGGACGTGCCGGAAACCCTGGGCGACATCCTTGTCCGCGCGGGTCGCAAGGGCCAGAAGACCGGCGGCGGCTGGTATGACTATGCGCCCGGCGACCGCCTGGCGCAGCCATCGCAGGCCACCGCCGCTTTGCTTGCCGACCACATCAGCACCGGGCCAGGCCTGACGGCCGAAGCAATCGCCTCGCGGTTGACCGGGGCGATGGCGACCGAGGGCAAGGCGATCCTTGCCGAAGGCATCGCTCAGCGGGCGTCCGACATCGACCTGGTGGAAATCCACGGCTACGGCTACCCGCGCTGGCGCGGGGGTCCGATGTTCGAGGCCGAGCGCAAGGCGTCGCAGCGGTCTGTCTGACCGGGATGCGCCTTTGGCGCGCGATCGGCCGTGACGGTCCCGGTGCCTTCGCCCTTGGAGATCTGGACCGGCACGGCCTGGTCCGGGTCCGCCATCCGCAGGCGCAGCGCCGCCCTGTCGCCGGCTCCGCTCGGGGTGCGGTGGCGATCTGGTGAAAACTTGAGCAAGGCGCCCGGTTTTGCATCACGCGGGCTGCTTCGCGCGCTGCGTGCACCCGGCGAAGCGGGATCGTGAAAGACCAGGGCGCGGCAAGCCCGTAGCTCTGGGACGAAACCGCAGAAGCCTCGCATGACCGCCAGTCCCGCCCTTCATCACCGTCCCGAACGCAGCCACGGCGCTGCGCGGCTGTCCTTTCGCCGGACCGGGACCTGGACCCGGCTGGCGGTGCTGCACCAGTCGGGCTCGGCCAAGGCCTTCGTCCATCCGACCGCGCTCGGCCCGGAAGTGGTGTTCCTGAACACCTCGGGCGGGATGACCGGCGGCGACCGGCTTGCCTTCGGCCTGACGCTGGAGGCAGGGTGCCGCGTGACCGCCACAACCCAGACCGCCGAGCGCGCCTATCGCAGCGCCGAGGGTGCGGCCCAGGTCGCGGTCGACCACGAGGTCGGGCCGGGCGGGCATCTGGACTGGTTGCCGCAAGAGACAATCCTCTTTGACCATTCGGCGCTGAAGCGCACCACGACGATCCGGCTGGGCAGGGACGCTTCGTGCCTGCTGATGGAGGCCATCGTTCTGGGTCGCGCGGCGATGGGGGAGACCCTGCGCTCGCTGCACTTGACCGACCGCCGCAAGGTCCTGCGCGAGGGTGTGCCGCTGCTGTATGAGCCGTTGACCCTGACCGACGCCGCGCTGGGGGCGGGGACGGGCGTGTTGCAGGGGGCGCGGGCCTTCGCCTCGCTGGCGCTGGTCGGGCAGGGGGCAGAGGCGGCCCTGGGTGCAGTGCGGCAGGTGCTGGACGAACCGGGGGTCAATGCCGGGGCCTCGGGTTTCGACGGCAAGCTGACGGTGCGGTTGCTGGCGGCGGATGGCTGGCCCCTGCGGCGGCAGATCCTGCGGCTGCTGGCGGTCTTGCGCGAGGGTCCGGTGCCCCGCGTCTGGCAGATGTAAGGAGATGCGATGAACCTGACCCCGCGTGAGCGTGAAAAGCTTCTGGTCAGCCTGGCCGCGATGGTCGCCCGGGGCCGTCTGGCCCGCGGCGTCAAGCTGAACCACCCCGAGGCGGTGGCGCTGATCACCGATTTCGTCGTCGAAGGTGCCCGCGACGGCCGGTCCGTCGCCGACCTGATGGAAGCGGGCGCGCATGTCATCACCGCCGAGCAGTGCATGTCCGGCATCCCCGAGATGATCCATTCGGTGCAGGTCGAAGCCACGTTTCCCGACGGCACCAAGCTTGTCACCGTCCACCATCCGATCCGCTGAGAGGCATCATGAAAAGACTTTTCGCAGTTCTGGCCCTGACCCCCTCGACGGCGCTGGCCCATGCCGGGGACCACCGCGACGAGGGGCTGCTGCATTTCCTGACGCAACCCGACCACGCCGCCCTGATCGCCCTTGGCGCGGCGGTGCTGGGCGGTGCGGTCTGGAAGCTGTGGTCGCGCCGATGATCCCCGGAGAGGTCATTCCCGCCGAGGGCGACATCGTGCTGAACGCCGGTCAGCCTGTCACCGTGCTGATGGTGGCGAACTCCGGGGATCGCCCGGTGCAGGTCGGCAGCCACTACCACTTTGCCGAGACGAACAGCGCCCTGTCCTTCGACCGCGACGCGGCGCGGGGCCAGCGGCTGGACATCGCCGCGGGCACCGCCGTCCGGTTCGAGCCGGGGCAAAGCCGCGAGGTGCGGCTGGTGCCCTATGGCGGCGCTCGGGTGGTCTACGGCTTCAACCAGCTGGTGATGGGGCCGCTGTGATGACGCTTTCGACCAGGGGTTCATGGCATGGGCCTTGATCCGGACGGACACAAAGACGTGACCGGCCGCCGCAACCTGACTGCCATCATCCGGCGTTACCCCTGTGGCCGTCCAGTCGGCGCCACCACGGCGCGGCTCGATGACCGGTTCAAGGAGAGCGCCAGATGTACCCGATGATGACCCCGACGCAGATGATCGCCCTGTCGATGAAGACCGGCATGATGCTGATGCAAGCGCAGATGGTGATCGGCATGCGGATGATGGGAATGGCGGGCGTCTGGCGCGTGTTGCCCAGCGAGAACGCCCGCATGTCGTCCGAGAAGGTCTCGGCCGTCAGCGCATCCGCGATGGCGACATCAAAGGCGATTCTGGCCGGAAAGTCGCCCTCGTTCATCGCCGAGGCCGCGCTGAAGCCCATCGCCCGCCGAACCAAATCCAACGTCAAGCGCCTGGCCGCTCGCGGCCCCGGCAAACCCTGAAGGTTTCTCATGCCCGCTCTGATCTCTCGCCAGTCCTATGCCAGCATGTATGGTCCCACCACCGGGGACAGGTTGCGCCTGGGCGACACCGACCTGATCGTCGAGGTGGAACGCGACCTCACGACCTACGGCGAGGAGGTCAAGTTCGGCGGCGGCAAGGTGATCCGTGACGGGATGGGGCAGTCCCAGGTCAGCCGCGCGGGCGGGGCGGTGGACACGGTGATCACCAACGCGCTGATCATCGACCATACCGGCATCTACAAGGCCGACGTCGGTCTGCGCGACGGGCTGATCGCGGCCATCGGCAAGGCGGGAAACCCCGATACGCAACCGGGGGTGACGATCATCATCGGGCCGGGGACCGAGATCATCGCCGGCGAGGGGCGCATCCTGACGGCCGGCGGGATGGACGCGCATATCCATTTCATCTGCCCGCAGCAGGTCGAGGACGCGCTGCATTCCGGCATCACCACGATGCTGGGCGGCGGGACCGGCCCGGCGCATGGCACCTTGGCGACGACCTGCACCCCGGGCCCCTGGCACCTGGGCCGGATGATCCAGGCGGCGGACGGCCTGCCGATGAACCTGGCCTTTGCGGGCAAGGGCAATGCCTCGCTGCCCGAGGCGATTGTCGAGCAGGTCCGCGGTGGGGCGGCGGCGCTGAAGCTGCATGAGGATTGGGGGACGACGCCCGGCGCCATCGACTGCTGCCTGGGCGTGGCAGACCGGATGGACGTGCAGGTGATGATCCACACCGACACGCTGAACGAATCCGGGTTCGTGGAGAACACCCTCGCCGCCTTCAAGGGCCGCACGATCCACGCTTTCCATACCGAAGGCGCAGGCGGCGGCCATGCGCCCGACATCATGAAGGTGGTCGGCTGGCAGAACGTGCTGCCCTCATCCACCAACCCGACGATGCCCTACACGGTGAACACGGTGGAGGAACATCTCGACATGCTGATGGTCTGCCACCACCTGGACAAGCGCATTCCCGAGGACGTGGCCTTTGCCGAATCCCGCATCCGGCGCGAGACGATTGCGGCCGAGGATGTGCTGCATGACATGGGGGCGTTTTCGGTCATCTCCTCGGACAGCCAGGCGATGGGCCGGGTGGGCGAGGTGATCACCCGCACCTGGCAGACGGCGCACAAGATGCGCCAGCAGCGCGGGCGGCTGGCGGGGGAGGTGGGGCAGAACGACAACCTCCGTGTCCGGCGCTACATCGCCAAGTACACGATCAACCCGGCCATCGTGCACGGGATCAGCCAGCACATCGGCAGCGTCGAGGTTGGCAAGCGCGCGGACCTCGTGCTGTGGAACCCCGCGTTCTTCGGTGCCAAGCCCGAGATGGTGCTGATCGGCGGCATGATCACCGTGGCGCAGATGGGCGACCCGAACGGCTCGATCCCGGTGCAGCCGATGTATTCCCGCCCGATGTTCGGGGCCTTGGGGCGCGCGGTGGAACGGTCGGCGGTGGTGTTCGTGTCGAAGGCCGCGCAGGACGATGATCTTCGCGCGAAACTCGGGATCGCCAAGGCGACCGTTGCGGTGGAAAACACGCGCGAGGTCAACAAGCGCGACATGATCCACAACTCTGCCACCCCGAAGGTCGAGATCCACCCCGAGACCTACGAAGTCCGCGCCGATGGCGAAGTCATCACCTGCGCCCCCGCGACCGAGCTGCCGCTGGCGCAGCGCTATTTCCTGTTCTGACCGATGACCCGCCTGCTGAAATCCGCCCCGCCCCTGGCCCATGACCGCGTCGTCATGGACTACGACCAGCGCCTGATGCGCCGCAAGCTGCTGACCTCTGCCGGGGGCCGCGAGTTCCTGGTGGACCTGCCTTCCGTCACCAGCCTGGACGACTTCTGGGGGTTCGACGTCGATGGCCTGACCATCGAAATCGTCCCCGCCCCCGAGGCCGTCCTGGTCATCACCGGCGATCTGACCCGGCTGGCCTGGCACATCGGCAATCGCCACACGCCCTGCCAGATCCTGCCTGACCGCCTGATCATCCGCGAGGATCACGTGCTGGAGCGGATGCTTGCGGGCCTTGGCGCCACGATCCGCCGCGAGAGCCTGCCCTTCAAGCCCGAGGGCGGGGCCTACGGGCATGGCCGCACGATGGGTCATTCACATGCCGACGACCACGAAGCCGCCGGGTTCGGCTGGCATCACCACGGCGACGGGCAGCTGCATTTCCATGCGCCGAAGGCGGGCAAGTGACCGCGCTCTTGACCCTTGTCCAATGGCTTTCCCCCGCCTTTCCGATCGGGGCCTTCGCCTACAGCCACGGGTTGGAACGGGTGATCGCGGCGGGCGACGTGACCGACGCCGACAGCTGTGAGGACTGGCTTTGCAACGTCCTGCACCACGGGGCGGGCTGGCAGGATGCGGTCCTGCTCTGCCAGGCGCTTGGCCCCGATGCCGACCACGATGCGCTGGACGCGCTGGCCCGCGCCCTCGCCCCCTCGGCCGAGCGGCTGCAGGAAAGCGCCGAGCAAGGGGCCGCCTTCGCCCGGATGGTCTCCGGGCTGACCGGCCGCCCCCTCAGACCCCGGCTGCTGCCCATTGCCACCGGCGAAGCCGCAGCCGCGCTCGGCCTTCCCCCGGGACAGGTCGCGCAGCTTTACCTGCAGACCTTTGCCAGCAACCTTTGCACCATCGCCACCCGCCACCTGCCCCTGGGCCAGACCGATGGGCAAAGGGTTCTGGCGCGGCTTCTGCCCAGGATCGACGTGCTGGGCACCAGGGTCGCCGTCGCCAGCCTGGACGATCTTGGCGGTTGCGCCCTTGCCGCCGACCTTGCGGCCTTCCAGCACGAAACCCAGAATGTAAGGATCTTCCGCACATGACCCACGGCCCCCTCCGCGTCGGCATCGGCGGTCCCGTCGGTGCGGGCAAGACCACGCTGACCGAGAAGCTGGCCCGCGCGCTCGGTCCCCGCCTGTCGATGGCTGTCATCACCAACGACATCTACACGCGCGAGGATGCCGAGGCGCTGACCCGCGCCCAGGTCCTGCCCGCCGCCCGCATCCGGGGGGTCGAGACGGGGGGCTGCCCGCACACCGCGATCCGCGAGGACGCCAGCATCAACCTTGCCGCCATCGCCGACCTGAACATCGCCTTCCCCGACCTTGACCTGATCCTGATCGAAAGCGGGGGCGACAACCTTGCGGCGACCTTCTCGCCCGAACTTGCCGACCTCACGATCTACGTCATCGACACCGCGGCCGGGCAGGACATCCCCCGGAAGCGCGGGCCGGGGGTCACGAAGTCCGACCTTCTGGTCGTCAACAAGACCGACCTTGCGCCGCATGTCGGCGTGGACCCGGTGCTGCTGGAGGCAGACACCGCCCGCGCACGCGGCCAGCGTCCCTATGTCATGGCCCAGTTGCGCCACGGCAAGGGCGTGGACGAGGTGGTCGATTTCATCGTCCGGCATGGCGGCCTGCGGCTGAAAACTGACGCCGCGTAAGTTTCGACTCACCGCAGGGCCGGCGGGCGGAAGGGGGCGACCTTTCCGCCCGCTGCCTTTTTCCCAGGCCGCTTGCCCGCATCCTTGGCGCCATCCTGTGCGCGGAACGCACGTTTTCCGCGCTGCAGCATTCCGACCCGCACAAAATGTAGCCATCTGCGCCGGGGCCCGCCCCTGGGTCACGCTCACGCTATGCGCCTTCCGCCGGTGCGGGTTTCCTCATTGCCAGCCGAGGCCGCTGCCACGGCCAGGACGACTGCTCGAATGCCGGGCCTCAGAGCCGCGGCCAATGAAACAGGGGATAGACACGATGAAACTTTCCAGACGGACCCTTCTGTCCAGCGCTGCTGCCGCCGCTGCCATGACCATGCCGCGCTTTGCTTTCGCGCAAGCCGAGACGATCAAGGTCGGCGTGCTGCACTCGCTGTCCGGCACGATGGCGATCTCCGAGACCACGCTGAAAGACACCATGCTGATGCTGATCGAGGCGCAGAACGCCAAGGGCGGGCTGCTGGGCAAGCAGCTGGAAGCGGTGGTCGTCGATCCGGCCTCGGACTGGCCCTTGTTCGCCGAAAAGGCGCGCGAACTGCTGACCGTGTCCAAGGTCGACGTGATGTTCGGCTGCTGGACCTCGGTCAGCCGCAAGTCGGTCCTGCCGGTGATCGAAGAGCTGAACGGCCTGCTGTTCTACCCGGTCCAGTACGAGGGCGAGGAATCGTCGAGGAACGTCTTCTACACCGGCGCCGCCCCCAACCAGCAGGCGATCCCGGCGGTGGACTACTACCTGGAAGAACTGGGCGTGCAGAAATTCGCGCTGCTGGGCACCGACTATGTCTACCCGCGCACCACGAACAACATCCTGGAGGCCTACCTGATCGGGAAGGGCATCGCGAAGGAAGACATCTTCGTCAACTACACCCCCTTCGGCCATTCCGACTGGTCCAAGATCGTCGGCGACGTGGTGGCCCTGGGCGCGGATGGCAAGAAGGTCGGCGTGATCTCCACCATCAACGGTGATGCGAACATCGGCTTTTACAAGGAACTGGCCGCGGCGGGCGTCACCGCCGACACGCTGCCGGTTGTCGCCTTCTCGGTCGGCGAGGAAGAGCTGTCGGGTCTGGACACCACCAACCTTGCGGGCCACCTGGCCGCCTGGAACTACTTCATGTCGGCCGACACCCCGGAAAACGCCGCCTTCATCGCGGCCTGGCATGCCTTCATCGGCGATACGGCCCGCGTCACCAACGACCCGATGGAAGCGCATTACATCGGCTTCAACATGTGGGTGAATGCGGTGACCGCGGCCGGGACCACCGCCGTCGACCCCGTGCGCGAAAAGATGTGGGGCCAGACCTTCCCGAACCTGACCGGGGGCATTGCCGAGATGCTGCCGAACCATCACCTGACGAAACCGGTGCTGATCGGCGAGATCCGCGCCGACGGCCAGTTCGACATCATCAGCCAGACCGACCCGGTGCCGGGCGACGCCTGGACCGATTTCCTGCCGGAATCGGCGGTGCTGGAAGCCAACTGGCGGGATCTCCAGTGCGGCATGTTCAACACCGAGACCAACACCTGCGTCCAGCTGACCTCGAACTACTGACGCACAGGTGGGAGGGGCCAACCCCTCCCACACGCCTCTTTCCCCGGACATCCCATGCGCCTGACCGCCCTTCTTGTCGCGGCCCTTTGCTGGCTTGCGCCGCTGCCGTCCCTCGCACAGGAGGCGGCGCGGATCGTCGCGGAAAACCGCGCGCAGATCGAAAAGCCCTCACGCCAGACCATCGGCCCGGTGATCGCCGAACTGGCGGGCAGCGGCGATGCGATGGCCGATGACATCCTGTCGGCCTGGGCTGACAGGCGGCTGGTGATCCGCAAATCCGATGGCGCGATGTTCGTCGCGGCGGCAGAGGGCGAGGGTCTTGCCCTGACCGCGCTGGACGGCACGCCCGCCGGAACCGCAGCCAGTGGGGACCTGACCGAGTTGAAACCCAACGCCGGCGTGCGCCGGTTGATCGCCACGGCGCTGGTGCAGTTCACCCTGTCGGACCCCGACCCGTCGCAGCGGCAAGCGGCGCTGGCCTCCATCGCGCAGGACCCGACTGCCGACGCGCTGGAACCGCTCCGCGCCGCCATCGCGACCGAAACGGACCCCGCGCTGAAGGCCCGGAAACAGCGGCTGGAACGCCTGCTGACCCTGCGCTTCGATCCCTCGTCCGCGGCGCGCGTTGCCGCCATCGACAGCTTCGGGGCCGACATCGGGCTGGACCTTCGCGGCGCGCTGAACCCGCTGGTCGCCACCACCCGCATCGCGTCCGCCACCCCGCCCGAGGGCAACGTCGCCCGCGAGCTGCGGCTTGGCACCGACATCCCCGAGGATGAGGCCTATGCCCTTCTCGTGGCCGCCAACCTGGCCCCCGCCCGCCTGACGCTGGAGGAACAGCGCGCGGCCCTGCTGGCAAACCTGCAGGACGGCATGGTCGGCGGGGTTCCGCTGGCCGAGCTGGACAGCCAGGCCGCCCGCGACCGCGCCTATACCGCGCTGGAGGCGTCGGGCGCAGTCCCCGTCGCCGCCACCGACGGTGAAGCCAGGGCTGTGCTTGCCACGGTGAAATTCTACGAGGTCCATGCCGAGCCGGACCCCGCCGTGACCAGCGCCGCGCAGGCCGCTCTGGACCGGATCGGCACGGCCGTCGGCGTCATGCAGACCGCCGACCTTGGCCTGGACGCGCTGTCCCTTGCCTCGATCTACTTCCTTGCCGCCATCGGCCTGGCGATCACCTTCGGCGTCATGGGCGTGATCAACATGGCGCATGGCGAGTTCATCACCATCGGCGCCTACACCGGCTTTGTCGTGCAACTGTTCGTGCCCGACCTCACGCTGTCGATCCTGATCGCGCTGCCCCTGGCCTTCGCCGTCACCTTCGGCGGCGGCGTGGCGATGGAGCGGCTGGTGATCCGCCACCTTTACAAGCGACCGCTGGAGACGCTTCTGGCGACCTTCGGCATTTCCATCGCGCTTCAGCAGATCCTGAAAAACGTTTTCGGAACGCAGGCGCGGCCGCTGACCTCGCCTGCCTGGCTGGACGGGGCCTGGGTGCTGAACGACGTCGTGTCGATCAGCTACATCCGCATCGCGATCTTCGTGCTGGCGCTGGTGTTCCTGGCTTTCTTCCTGTGGCTGATGAAGCGCACCCGTCTGGGGCTGGAGGTCCGCGCCGTGACGCAGAACCCCACGATGGCGGCAAGCATGGGCATCAATCCCGACCGGATCAACATGCTGACCTTCGGCCTTGGCTCGGGTATCGCGGGCATCGCCGGGGTCGCCATCGGTCTGTTCGCCAAGGTCACGTCCGAACTGGGGACCGACTATATCGTGCAAAGCTTCATGACCGTGGTCGTCGGCGGGGTCGGCAGCATCTGGGGGACGCTTGCGGGCGCCACGATGATCGGCAGCTTCCAGAAGGTGATCGAGTTCTTCAACCCCTCGAACACCCTGGCCGCGCAGACCTACATGATCCTCTTCATCATCCTGTTCATCCAGTTCCGGCCCCGCGGCATCATCGCGCTGCGTGGCCGGGCGGCGGGGGATTGACGCCATGACCCGCATCCTTGCCATCGCCCTGGCCAGCCCCCCCACCCCATCCCTCCCCCACGCAGGGGGGAGGGAGGCGCCCTGCCTCTTGCCTGCGCAGCAGGCGGAGGCCGCGACATGACGCTGCTTCAACCCCGCCACCGCTCGGCCCTGATCTTCATCGCCTGCCTGGCCGTCTTCACCATCGCCGTGACCATCGCCGCCCAGTTCGGCCTTGTGTCGACCTCGTTCGTGAAGACGCTGGGCAAGACGCTGTGCCTTTGCCTTGCCGCCCTGGCGATGGACCTGATCTGGGGCTATGCCGGCATCCTCTCCCTCGGTCACATGGCCTTCTTCGCGCTTGGCGGCTACATGATCGGCATGTGGCTGATGTATGCCCGGACCGAGGAAATCGTGGTCGCCTCGCTTTTGAACGGCGGCCTGCCCGCGACGCCCGAGGAGATATCCCAAGGCATCGCCACCCAGATCTTCGGCGTCGTCGGGGCCAGTGACCTGCCCGCGATCTGGAGCTTTGCCTACAGCCTGCCGTTGCAACTGGCGTTGGTGGTGCTGGTCCCCGGCGTCCTTGCCCTTGTCTTCGGCTGGCTTGCCTTCCGCAGCCGCGTGACCGGCGTCTACCTGTCGATCCTGACGCAGGCGATGACGCTGGCGCTGGCGCTTTACCTGTTCCAGAACGACAGCGGCCTGCGGGGCAACAACGGCCTGTCCGGGTTGCAGAACCTGCCGGGAGTGACCGCCAGCCAGGACGCCGTCAGCCTGTGGTTCTTCTGGGCCTCTGCCGCCGCGCTGGCGGTGGCCTACCTCACGCTCCACGCCATCGTCTCGGGCAAGTTCGGGTCGGTCATCCGCGCCATCCGCGACGACGAGGCGCGGGTGCGGTTCCTGGGCTATTCGGTCGAGGGCTACAAGCTGTTCGTCTTCACCCTGACCGCGGTGATCTGCGCGCTGGCCGGGGCGCTGTATTACCCGCAGGCGGGGATCATCAACCCCGCCGAACTGGCCCCCATCGCGTCGATCTACCTGGCCGTCTGGGTCGCCATCGGCGGGCGCGGGCGCTTGTACGGCGCCGTCATCGGGGCGGCCATCGTCTCGCTGCTGTCCAGCTGGTTCACCGGGGGGCGCGTGCCGTCGATCCCGCTTGGCTTTGCCACGATCAACTGGGTCGACTGGTGGCTGGTGCTCTTGGGCCTGACCTTCGTCTGCGTCACCCTCTTCGCGCCCAAGGGCATCGGCGGGCTGTTCGACCGCTTTGCCGGGGTCCATGCCCCCGACCGCAAGGGTGCGCCGCTTGGACCTGACCAGGGTTCGCTGATGGAACAGGAGGCGAAGGAATGAGCGCTCTCTTGGAGGTTTCCGGCGTGACCGTCAGCTTCGACGGCTTTCGCGCGATCAACAACCTGACCTTCGCCATTGGCGCCGCCGAGCTGCGCGCGATCATCGGGCCGAACGGGGCGGGGAAAAGCACCTTCATGGACATCGTCACCGGCAAGACCCGGCCGGACAGCGGCTCGGTCACCTTCGGGGAAAAGTCGGTGTCGCTGCTGAAACTGTCCGAAGCCCAGATCGCCCGCGCCGGGATCGGGCGGAAATTCCAGCGCCCCACGGTGTTCGAGGATCAGACGGTGCACGAAAACCTGACGCTGGCGCTGAAGGCTGCGCGCAGCCCCTGGGCGGTGCTGGCCTGGCGCGGGACGGCCGCGGACGAGACCCGCATCCAGGCGCTTGCCGCGCAGGTGGGCCTTGCCGACAGCCTGGAACGGAAGGCCGGAATCCTGAGCCACGGCCAGAAGCAATGGCTGGAAATCGCGATGCTGCTGGCGCAGGAGCCGCGCCTGCTGCTGGTCGACGAACCCGCCGCCGGGATGACGCTGGCGGAGCGCGAGAAGACCACCGAGCTTTTGGTCGAGATCGCCCGGACCCGCGCGGTGGTGGTGGTGGAACATGACATGGACTTTGTCCGCCGCCTGAACTGCAAGGTCACGGTCCTGCACGAGGGCGCGGTGCTGGCCGAGGGCAGCCTGGACCATGTCACGAAGAACCAGGCGGTGATCGACGTCTATCTGGGGCGCGGATGATGCTGAAGACCGAAGGCCTGACCCTGCACTACGGCGGCAGCCAGATCCTGCACGGCATCGACTTCCAGGCAAAGGCCGGGGAGGTCACCTGCATCATGGGGACGAACGGGGTCGGCAAGACCAGCTTCCTCAAGGCGCTGGCCGGGACGCATCCCCGGTCGGGCGGCACGGTGGAACTGGACGGCGAAAGCCTGGGCCGCCTGCGCGCGCAGGACATGGCGCGGCGGGGGTTGGCCGTGGTGCCGCAGGGCCGGATGATCTTTCCGCTGCTGACCGTGCGCGAGAACCTGGAGACCGGCTTTGCGCTTCTGCCGAAGTCGGAACACCGCATCCCGGACGCGATCTATGACCTGTTCCCGGTCCTGAAGGACATGACCCACCGGCGCGGCGGCGACCTGTCGGGCGGGCAGCAGCAGCAACTGGCCATCGCGCGGGCGATGATCATGAAGCCCAAGGTCCTGCTGCTGGACGAACCGACCGAGGGCATCCAGCCCAACATCATCCAGCAGATCGGGCGTGTAATCACCTACCTCAAGGACCAGAAGACGATGGCGATCGTGCTGGTCGAGCAGTATTTCGACTTTGCCTATGGCCTGGCCGACCAGTTCTATGTCCTGCGCCGGGGCTCGGTCTCGGCGTCGGGGCCGAAGGCTGGCTTCGAGCAGTCCGCGCTGCGGGCAGAGGTGTCGGTGTAACCTGCGCCCCATGCGCGGCCGTCGCTGGATTTTCTGCCGCCTCCGGGCTAATCAGTGAGGAAGCCGCAGGAACTTGCCCGCAT
Source organism: Rhodobacter sp. (assembly GCA_013824055.1). Taxonomy (GTDB): domain Bacteria; phylum Pseudomonadota; class Alphaproteobacteria; order Rhodobacterales; family Rhodobacteraceae; genus Tabrizicola. The sequence continues at coordinate 22,766 of PNNE01000458.1, forward strand.
GGGGGGACAATGAGCGATCATCTGGCACGGGCGCTGGCCCTGATCGACGCGGCCAATGCCGCCGACCCCAAGGGCGAGGCGCTGGCTTACGGCCAGCGGATGACCCAGGAACTGGCACGGCTTTTCCCGGACGCCTCCGAGGTGCTGCAGATCGCAGCTCGCGGGCAGCATGTCGAACGCTGGCTCTTGCCGCGCGCGGACTATCCCGAGGGCAAGGCCGGCTATCTGGACTGGCGACGCGAGCAGGGGCGACGCCACGCCGCGCGGGTCGCGGGGATCATGGCCGAGGCCGGGTTCCCCGCGGCCGACTGCGAGCGGGTCGGGGTCCTTCTGCGCAAGGAGGGGATCAAGCGCGACCCCGAAGTGCAGGCGCTGGAGGATGTGATCTGCTTCGTCTTCGTGCGCTGGTATTTCGCTCCCTTCGCGGCGGAACGGGATGCCGCATCCACTCTGGACATCGTCCGCAAGACTGCCCGCAAGATGTCCGAGGCCGGCCGGGCGCGCCTGTTGCAGGACTTCGCGCTGCCGGACGATCTGGCCGAGGCATTCCGCGCGGCCTGACCCTTTCCGGGGCGGTGGGGGCGGTGCCCTGCGCGCAGGCTTGCCAGGTTGAAGCCAGCCGCTCTGTCCCGCCCGAGGCTGGGCGGTCCGGGGCTGGGCGGTCCGAGGCGGGGTCGCGGGTCGGGAAACGGTGAACGCTGGCAGCCAAACGACTGATTTTCTTGCGTTTGCGCCGATTGTCCGCAGTGGGCAGACCCGCCCTTGCCTGCCCATTCCTCCCGCGCTAGGCTTTGCCCGACCCGCGCAGGAGACCCCCATGCACCCGATCGAGAAACGCCTTGCCGAGCTTGGCGTCACCCTTCCCGACGCCCCCGCCCCGGCGGCGAACTATGTTCCCTTCGTCCAGGTGGGGGCTCTGGTCCACATCTCGGGCCAGATCAGCCAGAACGAGCACGGCCTGATCAAGGGCAAGCTGGGCGAGGATCTTTCCTTCGAACAGGGGGCCGAGGCCGCGAGACGCTGCGCGATCTCGCTGCTGGCCCAGCTGAAGAAGGCCGTCGGCGGCGACTGGGACCGGCTGGACCGGGCCGTCAAGCTGGTGGGCTTCGTGAACTCCACCCCCGATTTCACCGACCAGCCCAAGGTGATCAACGGCGCCTCGGACTTCCTGGTCGCCGTCCTGGGCGACGCGGGCCGCCATGCCCGCTCGGCGGTGTCGGCCGCCTCGCTGCCCCTGGGTGTGGCTGTGGAAATCGAAGCGATCTTCGCCCTGAAATGACCCGCCGAAAATGACCCGCGTCCCGCTGCCGGAAGCCTTCCTGAAACTGCCCATTGCCCACCGCGCCCTGCATGACCGGGCGCAGGGGCGGATCGAGAATTCGCTCTGTGCGATCCGGGCGGCGATCGAGGCCGGATATGCCATCGAGATCGACCTTCAGCTGTCGTCGGACGGCGTGCCGATGGTCTTTCATGACGAGGAGCTTGACCGCCTGGCCGGGGACGTCGGTCCGGTCAACCTGCGGACAGCCGCGCAGCTGGGGAAGATCCGCCTGCGGGACTCCACCGACACGATACCCACCCTTGCGCAGGTGCTGGCGCTGATCGACGGGAAGGTCCCGCTGCTGATCGAGATCAAGGACCAGACCCTGGTCATGGGCCCGACCGACGGCAGGCTGGAGACCGCGACGGCTTCAGCCTTGCAGGGCTACACGGGCGATGTCGCGGTGATGTCCTTCAACCCGCATTCTGTCGCGCAGATGGCGCGGCTGGTCCCGCACCTGCCGCGGGGGATCACCACGTCGGCCTTTGATCCCGTCGACTGGGCGCCGCTGCCTGGGGACGTCTGCGACCGGCTGCGCCCGATCCCGGATTACGATGCGACTGGCGCCAGCTTCATCAGCCATGAGGCGCGCGATCTTGCCCGGCCCCGGGTGGCCGAGCTGAAGGCGCAGGGCGCGGCGATCCTGTGCTGGACGACCCGCTCTGCCGCCGACGAGGCCCTGGCCCGGCGGATTGCCGACAATGTGACCTTCGAAGGCTACCCGGCAGCGCTTCCGGCTTGACCTTCCTGCCCCGCCCGCCACCTATCCCCTGACCCGAGGGGGCGCGAATGGCCGACCTGACCCTGCACGAGACCCTGTCCGAAATCTCTGCCGCAGACTGGGACGCGGTGGCCGCGCCCGAACAGGCGGACGGCCGCCCGCTGGACCCCTTCACCACACACCGCTTTCTGGCGGCGCTGGAGGATTCCGGCTCCACCGGCACCGGGACCGGCTGGCAGGCGCGGCCTCTGGTCCTGCGCGATGCGGGCAAGCTTTTGGCCGCGACGCCGCTTTACGTGAAGTCCAACAGCCAGGGCGAATACATCTTCGACCACGGCTGGGCCGACGCGCTGGAGCGGGCAGGGGGCCGCTACTACCCCAAGCTGCAGATCGCGGTGCCGTTCACCCCGGCCACCGGGCGCAGGTTCCTCGGGGACGCCGATCACCGTGAGGTGCTGTGGCGGGGCGCCATCGCGGTCACGGCGCAGAACCGGCTTTCCAGCCTGCACGCCACCTTCTGCACCGCCGACGAAGCCAGGGCCCTGGCTGGGGTCGAGGGCACGCTGCACCGCGTCACCCAGCAGTTCCACTGGGAGAACCGGGGGTATGACAGCTTTGACGGCTTTCTTGGCGACCTGGCCAGCCGCAAGCGCAAGATGATCCGGAAGGAACGCGAGACGGCCCGCGCCTCGGGCCTGACGATCCGCGCGCTGACCGCAGACGAGATCAAGCCGCAGCACTGGGACGCCTTCTGGCAGTTCTACCAGGACACCGGCAGCCGCAAATGGGGCACGCCCTACCTGACCCGCAAGGCCTTCACCCGCTTTCATCAGACGATGCGGCAGGATATCCTTCTGGTCCTGGCCTTCAACGGCGACCGCCCCGTGGCGGGGGCGCTGAACTTCATCGGACGCGAGACGCTGTATGGCCGCTACTGGGGCTGCACCGAGGATCATCCCTGCCTGCATTTCGAGCTGTGCTATTACCAGGCCATCGACTGGGCCATCGCCAACGGCCTGCAACGGGTCGAGGCCGGTGCGCAGGGCGAACACAAGCTGGCGCGCGGCTATCTGCCGGTCGAGGTCCATTCCCTGCACTGGATCGCGGAACCCGCGTTCCGCACGGCAGTTGACCGCTACCTGCAGGCGGAACGCCGCGCCGTAGGCGAAGAGATCGAGGTGCTGACCGCTTACGGCCCCTTCCGCAAGCACGCGGGGCGGGAGTAGTCTGCAAGGAACGGAGGACCCAGATGCCGATCCGCCACACCACCCCGCAGGCGCGCGGCCGCATCGCGCGCCGGATGCCGAAGGACGCCGGATGCTGAAGGACGCCGGATGCCGAAGGACGCCGGATGCTGAAGGACGCCGGATGCCGAAGGACGCAGGCCCGCCCGATGACAGCGTGGTGCCTGACGGCGACCCGGCCATCAAGGCGCCAACCTTCGCAGATGCGGGCCTGATGGCCAGCGACACTGCCCTGATCCAGGAGATGACCTCATGACCCCGCTGCTGCCCGAAGCTGACCGCAAGACCCGGCTGCCGCCGCTGGCCGAGACCGGCTGGGCCGCCGTTCCCGGCACGGATGCGATCCGCAAGGTCTGGAAGTTCCGCAACTTCAGCCAAGCCTGGGGCTTCATGTCCCGCGCGGCGCTGGTGGCCGAAAAGCTGAACCACCACCCGGAATGGCGGAACGTCTACAACGTGGTGGATGTGACGCTGACCACGCATGACTGCCACGGGATCAGCCAGCTGGACATCGACCTGGCGATGGCGATGGACAAGCTGGCCCCCGACGCCCAGATCGAACGCAACCACGGCGAGCCGATCAGCTGCCTGTGCGAGATGCGCGCCCGCAAGGCCTGAGGTTGTCCGGCGGCGCAAAGGCCGCTAAACCCGTCCGAGAGTCGAACGGAGAGACGCCGTGCTGCAACGCCATGCCGACTGGTTCTCGGTCCTGGAGGTTGATCCTGCGGCCCGCGACCGGGCTCAGGCCGTGATGGCCGCGACGCTGGCGGTCTCGGCCGGGATGATGCACCAGCGCGATATCGAGGCACTGACGGCGCTGCTTCTGGCCCTGAAGCCGAAACGGATATTCGAGATCGGGACCTACAAGGGCGCGTCGTCCGAGATGATGCTGCGGCTTTTGCCCGAGGCAGAGGTGACCTCGATCGCCTTCGTCAACCCGGCCGAGACGCGGCAGTTCAACAACGACGATCTGGCAGTGGATGAGGTGGGCGCGCTGGTCAGCGCCGCAAACCGCAGCCGCTATGCCCAGCTGATCGGCGATTCCCACCAGATCGACCCGGCAGCCTTCGTCCGTGACCACGGGCGGATGGACCTGGTGTTCATCGACGGCGACCATTCCCGCGAAGGCGTTCGGCAGGACACCGAACTGGCCGATGCCATCCTGGTGCCGGGCGGGGCGATTGCCTGGCACGACGCCAACCCCAAGAAGCGCTACCTCGGGTCGCGCCTGTTTCTGGAACAGGACATGCAGCGGCTGGCGCTGGCGACGACCGATGATTTCATCGGCGGGGTGGCACTGTGGACGGAAGCGCTGGAGCGACAGCTTCGGGCTTAGAGCAGCCCCGCCATCCGCGCCCCGGTCAGAAGGTCGGGGGCCAGATGGTGCGCCCAGCGGCCCTGGCTTGGCACCACGTCCGGCACTTGGACCACCACGCAGCCGGCACGATGCGCGGCCTCGGCCCCGGTTTCGCTGTCCTCGAACACCAGGCAGCGCGACGGGCTGACCCCGAACAGCGAGGCCGCCAAGAGATAGGGCTCGGGGTCGGGCTTCGGGGCGCGCACGTCGTCCAGGGTGACGACATGGGTAAAGGCATCGGCGATCCCGGCCAGTCCCAGCTTGCGATGCGCGCCGACCCGGCCGGTCGAGGTGACGATGGCCAGGGGAAAGGACAGCGCAGGCAACAGGTCAAGCGTGCCTGGCTTCAGGGCAAGGCCGCTGTCGACCCCGTCGTTGAACCCCTTGCGCCAGTGCAGGTTGACCGCGTCAAGATCGACCCCCGGCAGGGCGGCGCGGATGATCTGGGCGGCGGTGGGTTCGTCCTTGCCGACAAGTCCGTGCATGAACGCCTCGTCCACGTCATGCCCGTGCGCGGCAAAAGCCGCCAGCCCGGACGTGAGGGCGATGCTTTCGCTGTCGATCAGCGTGCCGTCAAGGTCGAAGAGAATGGCGTCGTACATCAGGGCCTCCGCGCGATGGCATAGCCGATCACAGATGCAGCCGGTAGTGGGTAAAGCCCTGGGCATCCCGGCCGATGGCCTGCGGTCGGTAGGGGGCGACGTCAGAGAGATGTGCCGCGGCCCCGTCTCCGGCGGCAAGGGTGACGCTGGTGCCCGGCATCGGCAGGAAGTGCCAGTTGCGCTGCGGGGCCGCGCCGACGCAGGGCCGGGACTGGACATGGGCGGCGATGATCGACTGCACCCTTGCGCCATCGGTGAAGGCGACCTGCAGATCGGCCGAGGGGTCCTGCAACCGCGCCCGCCCGACCCGGTGGCTGTTCGTGATCAGCAGGAATTCCTGATGCGGGTCGATGGGCCGGTCGCCGAAGCGAAGGCCGGTGATCCGCCGGGCATCCGGTTGCACCAGTCGGCCTCGGCCGTCAAAGCGGGCGGGCTGCGACAGGTCGATGGCGTAGGAGAGCTGCGGGATCGCCTCGAACAGGAAGGAGGGCACGCCGTCGTCATGCAGCGGCGCATCGACCGCCCCTGGAGTGACGCGCCGGAAGATCGCGGCCGACCGCTCCAGCCAGTCCGCGACCTCGGCCCCGGTCAACAGCAGCGTGACGACGGTGTTGGGAAAGGGGTAAAGGTCCGACAGGTTGCGCATCCGCAGGGGCCCCGCCGGAATCTCGGTGAAGTTGGCCGCACCGCCACGCCCTCCGCCGCGGTATGGGGTGGCCGAGGACAGCAGCGGCAGCTCGGACCAGGCGGTTCCGGCCAGGGCCTTGCCGACATGCCCGGCCTTGGCCTCGGCGACAAGCGCCAGTGCTGCTGAAGGCGCGGCGGTGGCAAAATTGGTGTGCAGCGGGACTGCCGCCTTGCCAAGCTGGCGGCGCGACCAGGCCAGCGCGGCGCGGTGGTCCGGGGCCAGCGCCTGATGCAGCGCCGGAGTGGGCGTGCGGTCGCTGCGCTGGCCGATCCGCGCCTGCGAGCCGACGACATGCCAGCGCCGCCCGCCCGTGCCAAGACGCTGCAGCCGAAGGTCGATGATGCCGACATGGTTCGCCGAATGTCCCGGCATCACTGCAGGCTTGCCCGCCAGCAGGCCCCGGACCGGATCGACGGCCGGAGAGCTGGGAAAGTTCGGTCCCGGAAAGGTCTGGTGGCTGTGGCCCGCGACGACGGCGTCGACCTCGGCCAGAGCGGCCAGGGCGGTCGCGGCGTTTTCGCTGCCGTCCTCGGGATCAAGCGCGCCGATCCCGGTGTGGGCCAGCGCCACGATGATGTCGGCGCCCTGCGCCCGCACGCGCGGCAGCCAGGCGCGGGCGGCGGCCAGGATGTCGCGGGTCTGCACCTGCCCGCCCAGCGTGTCGCGGTCCCATTCGGCGATCTGCGGTGGCGCAAAGCCGATCACGCCGATCCGCAGGATATGGGCATTGCCCTCGTCATCGAAGATCTGCCGGCGCAGGATCGTGAAGGGCGGCATCAGGGTCTTGTCCCGCGCCGGGCTGGTGCCAAGCCGGGTGGCGATATTGGCCGAGACGACGGGGAAGCGGGCCTCGGCCAGCACGTCGGTCAGAAAGCGCAGGCCGTAATCGAATTCGTGGTTGCCCAGGGTCGCCGCGTCATAGCCCAGGGTGTTGAACGCGGTGATCACCGGATGCGCCCGACGCCGCCGGGCCGTGGCGGCATAATCGGCCAGCGGGCTGCCCTGCAGGAAGTCGCCGTTGTCGAACAGCAGGCAGTTGCGCGCCTCGCCCCGCGCCTCGGCGATCTGCTGCGAGATCGCGCCCAGGCCAAGGTCCGCATTGGGCCGGTTGGCGCAATAGTCATATGGCATCACGCTGGCATGCAGGTCGCTGGTCGCAATCAGTCGCAGCGAGGCAAGCGGGCGGCCAGCAAGCTGGCCAGAGGTCGCACCGGCGTGCTGGTGTCCGGCCTCGGCCGCGGAATCCCTGGTCTCTGTCGAATGGGCAAGTGACGCTGAGGGAACCTGATACATGAATCTTCCAGCGCCTGGTACGTGTATTGCTCGGTCCTGTTGACCGGACCTGCATCCAGAAGCAGACCCGGCATCAGGCGATGTATCGTTCCGGTTGTGGCAATGTTAAGGCAAATTGTCGTTATTCCCGTATAGGTTGCAAAGCCTGAGTCGATGGACGTTGATCTTTT